>JAOPYY010000235.1 GCA_025964395.1 Actinomycetes bacterium
GCGGCTCGTCGTAGGTCGACGCGAGGATGTGGTAATCGAGGATGTACGGGACCGACGGCGTCAAGTCGAGGTAGTGCTTCGCGTGCGCCTCCTCGTACGTCTCGCGCAGCAAATAGAACTCGAGCTCCGACGCGAACATCGCGTCGTACCCAAGAGCCTTCGCGCGCTCGAGTTGCGCGCGCAGCACCTGCCGCGGCGACGGCCGCACGGGCGAGCCGTTGCCCCACGCGATATCGCACTGCACCATTGCCGTCGCCTCGAGCCACGGGATCCGCCGCAGCGTCGCGAGGTCGGGCACGAGCTCGAAGTCGCCATAGCCGCGCTCCCACGATGCGATCTCGTAGCCGGGCACGGGATCCATCTCCATGTCGAGCGCCAGCAGGTAGTTGCAGCCCTCCGTGCCATGGCCGTGATCAACCTGCTCGAAGAAGAAGTCGCGATGCAGGCGCTTGCCGAGCAGGCGTCCCTGCATGTCGGTGAACGCCATGATCACGGTGTCGATTGATTGGTCGGCGCGCAACTCGTCTAGCGTCAGCACAGCGTTCTGCCCTCCTTCGTGGAGGGAGCCGGCGCGTGCCGGCTCCCTCCGATCCGGTATCTCCGAACGATCCTACGCGGACGTGGGTGCGCTGCCGGCAACGCCGTGTTCGTACTTCTCCTCGATCCGGGCCAGCTCCTCGGGAGTGCCCTGGTTGATCGGCCCGGTGAACCACTTGCGAGCCGAGAGCAGCCACCACCCGCCGACGAGCAGCATCGTCCCGCCGAGCGCGACGATCGCGTAGTTGAAGTACAGCCAGCTGAACTCGCTCCGCCACGGAACGCCTCCGGGCGACGTCGGGAGGACGAAGAGGATGCTGATGAAGACGACCCAGAGGACAGCCGTCCAGCCGATCCACTTGTAGTGCTTCCCGAGGTTCCATTCACCCGGCTCCCACGCGTCGCCCATCCGTAGCCGCAGGAAGATCGGGATCGCATAGGCGATGTACAGCCCGATCGTTGCGATCGACGTCACTGCGACGTACGCAACGACACCGTTCGACCCGAAGTACGCCGGGAATGCGCAGAGGAACGCGAGCACTGCGATCGCGATCGCGGCCATGTACGGGACACGCTCGCGGTTCAGCCGGCGCCACAGCTGGTGGCCCGGCACCGCCCGGTCACGCGAGAACGCGTACATCATCCGCGACGCGGACGTGATCGACGACATGCCGCAGTAGAACTGCGCGCCGACGCAGATGAAGAGAACGAACTTCGCGGCTCCTGGTCCGAGTGAGTCGAGGAACACCTGCTTTACCGCGAATCCGCCTGCGCCGGTCGTTGCGGTCTGATCCTGGATCGCGAACGTCACGGCCAGGGCCAGGATGTAGCCGAAGACCGCCGAAACGACGATCGAGCCGATCACACCACGCGCGGCCGACCGGGAGGCATTTTGTGTCTCCTCGCTCATGTGCGCCGAGGCGTCGTACCCCGTGAACGTGTACTGCGCCTGCAACAAGCCGAGCAGCAGCACGAACCAGAGCCAGCTGTGGCCGAAACCGCTGTTGTTGATCGTGTGCCCGAAGACGTAGCCGACCGACTGATGGTGGTCAGGCTTGAAGATCAGAAACCCGACGATGATCAACACGCCGGCGACGTGCCACCACACAGAGATGTCGTTCAGCAGCGCAACAAGCTTCACGCTGAAGATGTTCATGATGGCGTGCAACGCGAGGATCACCGCGTAGACGCCGATGATCTCGTGCTGCGTGCCGTGGAACGACCCAGGCCACAAGAGCTGGAGCAGCGCGTCGGTGAAGACCGCTGCGCCGTAGTAGATCCCGGCCGTGATCGCGATCTGCCCGATAAGGTTGAACCAGCCGGTGAACCAGCCCCAGGAGGGACCGCCCATCTTCGAGGCCCAGTAGTAGAGGCCGCCCGCGGTCGGATACTTCGATGCGATCTCGGCCATGCCGAGTCCGACGATGATCACGAAGACCGAGACGATCGGCCACCCGTACGCCTCCATGACCGGGCCGCCGTAGTTCAGGCCGGTGCCATAGAGCGTGAGCGTCCCGGACAGGATCGAGATGATCGTGAACGAGATCGCAAAGTTCGAGAACCCGCCCATGCTGCGTTTCAGATCCTGGGCATAGCCCAGGGCGTGCAGCATGCGTGTGTCCTTGTCGTGCGCGCTGCCTTCCACCTGACCTCCTAGGGGTTTCGTACCGGATGAAGCAAGATCCGATTCTCTGGCACCGGCCGGTCGGCGCACAAGGGGCTAACGGTAGTTTTCGCCCGTGCGGAGCTTTCGCTATGTGGTGTGCGACGTCTTCACCGACGTGCCGCTCGCCGGAAACCAGCTCGCGGTCTTCACCGACGCGCGCGATCTCGACCCCCTGACGATGCAGGCGCTCGCGCGCGAGATGAACTTCTCCGAGACCGTGTTCGTGCTGCCGCCGAGCAACGGGGACGCCGACGTGCGCCTCCGGATCTTCACGCCTGCACTCGAGCTCCCCTTCGCCGGTCACCCGGTCCTCGGGACGGCGTTCGTCCTCGGCGGCCCGCTCTCGAAGATCGTGATCCGGCTCGAGACCGGCGCCGGCGTGATCCCCGTCGAGCTCGAGCGGGAGGGGCCGCGCATCGTCTTCGGCTCGATGGAGCAGCCGATCCCGAGGATCGAGCCGGTTGCCGACCCGGCGCCGATCTTCGCCGCGCTCGGCGTCTCCGGCTCGGGGCTGCCGGTCGAGCGCTACGACCTCGGCCCCGGCCACCTCTACATCGAGCTCGGCTCGCCCGAGGAGGTGGCCGCGCTCCAGCCCGACATCGGCGCGCTGGCGCGTGCGACCCAGGACGCTGTCAACTGCTTTGCGCGTGACGGGCAGCGCTGGAAGACGCGGATGTTCGCCCCGAACCACGGCGTCGTCGAGGACCCCGCCACCGGCTCGGCCGCCGGTCCGCTCGCCGTGCATCTGGCGCGTCACGGGCGGATCCCGTTCGGCGAGCGGATCGAGATCAAGCAGGGCGCCGAGCTCAACCGCCCCTCGACGCTCTACGCGGAGGCGCACGGCAGCGCCGACGAGATCCAGCGTGTGGTGGTCGGCGGTTGCGCGGTCCCCGTCGCGCGCGGCCAGTTCAGCTTCTGAGCTCGAGTCGGTCGATTTCGGGCAGCTCGAGGGCGAGCGCGCTCCAGAACACGCCGCCGTTCCGCGACACGTAGAGCAGGTTGCGACCCGCGTAGACGAGCAGGTCCGGATCGTCGTCGGAGATCGCGATCGCGCGGCCCGGTGGCAGCCCGCGGCCGGACTCGCGCCACGTCGAGCCGCTGTCGTGCGAGACGAGGATCGACGGCTTCGCATCGACGACGGCCACGACCGTCGCGCCCATGGCCGCCGCTGCGACCACGCGCGGCAGGTTGAGGACGGGTGCGGGCGGCGGCGAGACCTCGCCGGGCCAAGGCTCGACGTCGTCCGTGTCGAGATCGACGGCGAACGAGCCCGCGACGGTGGCGACCAGAACGTTCATTGCGACAACATCGAAGCAACAACCGCCGTCGCGCGACGGGCGGCGCCGGCCGGTCCGAAGCCCGCGTTGCGCCCGACGATGTAGGCGGTCGAGTACGCATCGCCCGCTCCGGTCGGATCGGTGCCCGTCGGACGCGCCGGCACGTACTCGCTCGTCCCGCCGCAGTAGATGGTCGAGCCCCGCGAGCCGTGCGTGACCAGCACCTCGCGCACGCCGAGCGCGGCGGGGTCGCCGAGCACCTCCGCTTCCTCCTCCGCAAGCTTCAGGACCCAGATGTGGCGGAGGAGCTCGCGGTCGAAGTCGTCGTCGAGCCGCAGCGGCCCGATCTCCGGCACGCGCACGAGCCCCTGCCCGTCGAACGACACGCGCCGCTTCCGCGCGAGCGCGGCGATCGTCTCGACCGGGAACTCACCGCGCGCGAGCGGCGCCACGTGCACCCAGCGTCCCAACGGCAGCTCCGGGATCTCGTTCGGCCTCCACACGTCGCCGAGCGCGGCGATCGACATCGTGCGGACATCGCCGTCGTAGGAGAACGAGAACGTGCTGGTCGCCTCGCCGCGCACGTACCGGGCCGGCGTCCCGAGCCGGACGAGCGGCGGGAGCAACTCCTCGCGGTCGGCCTCGGCGCAGCGGACGATCAGGCGCGCCGGGACGCGCAGTCGCTGCAGCGCGCGGGCGCCGTGGAACGGCCCGCCGCCGACGTGCGGCGGCCGGCCGGGTAACAGGTCCCGCGAGAGATTCCCAATGAGCACGATCACGCGCTCGCGAGAATAGGCCTCCTCGCGAGCACGCGCGCGATCGCGGCGAGCCCGAACGCCGTCGCGAAGCTCGGAATCGACGCGCCGCCCCACGGCAGCGCATGCGGATCGGCGTGCGCCACCAGGTCGGTCCACCAGCTCGGCCCCTGCGGATAGAGCCACTGGTAGAGGCAGAAGCCGGCCAGCCACGCCGCCACCATCTCGACCCGCAGCTCGGGCGCACGGAAGACGTGCTCGGGCTCGTAATGCCTCCCGGCGAGCAGCCAGTCCGCGAGCAGCACGGCGAAGAGCGGCACGAAGAAGGAGCCGAGCAGGTAGAGGAACGGCTGGTAGTTGCGCAGGTCGATCACGAGCGCTCCGACCGTCGCCACGGCGGCGACGCCTGCGACGAGCACGCGCTGCGGCACACGCGGCGCGAGGTTCTGCAGGCTCACCGCGCCGGAGTAGACGTTCGCGAACGCCTCGTCGCTCTCGTCGACGGTCAGTGCGAGCAGCGCGAGCACGCTCGCCGCTCCACCGGCCGCGACCGCGGTCAGCAGGCCGGGTGCGTCGCTGATGTGGCGTGACAGCGCGATCACCGCGCCCAGGGCGAACAGCGGCACCGTCGGGATGAAGTAGCCGAGCCCCGCGCTCCAGAAGCCGGCGGCGCGCGAGCGGGAGAAGCGCGTGTAGTCGGCGACCAGCGGCGTCCAGCTGATGATCGACGCGAGCACGAGGTCGAAGCCGGGCCAGAACGCATGCGCACCGGGGCGATGCCACAACGCGACGGTGTGCTGCCCGTGCAGCGACCACCACGAGAGGTAGACGAGCGACACGACCACGACCCAGATCGCGAACTTGCGCACGTACTTGCGCACGAACCCGACGGGGCCGAGGAACGCGAGCCCGGTCGCGATCGCGCCGAAGAGGATTTTCCAGAATGGCACGCCGCCGAAGCCGAACAGCTGCTGCGAGAGCGCGCTCGCGCCGGTCGCGATGATGATCAGCTCGAAGACGGACCACCCGAGGCACTGTGCGATGTTGAGCGCCGTCGGCAGGTACGAGCCGCGCCGCCCGAGCGGCGCGCGCATCAGCACCATCGTCGGAACGCGCGCGTCGGCGCCGATCAGGCCGCCCAGGCCGAGCAGGAGGTTGCCGACGATCGCCGCCGCGACGATCGCGCCGAGGGCGACCGGCAGCGACAGCCCGAGCCCGAACTGCTCCGGCGGCAGCACGAGGAACGCGCCCGCGACGATCACGAGCAGCGAGACGGACAGGTTCGTCCAGAGCAGAAGCCCGTCGAGGACGCCCAGCACGCGGAGGCGCTCGGGGACGGGGTCGATGCCCCAGGACGGTGTGTCGGATTCGGTCATTGCACTCCCTTCGCCGGCATGACCCGGATCAGGTTTTGCGGGTGTGATCTCAGCCCGGTTGCGGGCACCCCGGTGGTCTTGGCCAGCCTAGCTAGAGCGCGACCAAACGCGTGGCGGTTGCCTTCCAGCTCGCGACGAGCAGGTCCCCTTCCCGGATCTGCAGGCGCTGCGCCGACTCGGCCGTGATCTCCGCGGTCACCGCACCTACCGTGACGCGCACGCGGTTCGCGACCGGGACGACGCTCGTCACCTCGGCCTGGACGTGGTTCTGCGCCGAGTCGGACGGCATCGCGCGTGCGAGCGTCACGTCCCACGGATAGACGACCGCGGCGACCTCGCCCTGCGCATCGTCGGTCGAAACGATCACGTTGCGATCGTCGAGCTCCACGGAGGTGAGCGTGTCGGCGCGATGCGCATGTCCGTGCAGGACGTTGCCGCCGGCGAACCGGGCGACGAACGCGGAGACCGGGGCGGAGATCAGCTCGTCCGCTCGTCCGACCTGCACGAGCGCGCCGTCGACGAGCACGCCGACGCGATCGGCGAGGGCTGCGGCGTCGACGAAGTCGTGCGTGACGACGATCGTCGGTAGCCCGAGCTCGCGCAACGTCGCGCGTAGCTCGACCCGGGTCATGTCCCGTGTGTGCGCGTCGAGTGCCGCGAGCGGCTCGTCGAGGAGCAGCACCTCTGGCTTGCGGGCGAGCGCGCGGGCGAGCGCGACTCGCTGCCGCTCGCCGCCCGACAGGTCGCGGGGGTGGGCGTCGGCGAGTTGCGCGATCCCGAGCCGCTCGAGCAGGTCCTCGGGCGGCCCGCCGAACGCGACGTTCCCGCGCACGCTCAGGTGCGGGAACAGCGCGTAGTCCTGGAAAACGAACCCCACCGACCGGCGCTCCGTAGCGAGTGCGGACCAGTCGCGGCCGTCGACCTCGACCCGGCCGCGCGCAGGCACGAGGCCGGCGATCGCGCGCAGCAGCGTCGACTTCCCGGCGCCCGACGGCCCGACCACGGCGACCGTTTCGGCGTGGACGTCGAGCGCTACGCGGAGCTCGAAGGTGCGGAGCGAAACGGCGACGTCCAACCGAAGCTCAGCCATTTGACCACCAGGAGGAGGATGAACGAGAAGGCGACGAGCAGCGCGCCCATCGCGAGCGCCACGTCGAAGTTCCGCGCGAACTCCGCGTAGATCGCGAGCGACAGCGTCTGGGTCACGCGCTGCAGCGAGCCGGCGAACATGATCGTTGCGCCGAACTCGCCGAGGCCACGTGCGAAGGAGAGCGCCAGGCCTGCGCCGAGGCCGCTGGCGGCGAGCGGCAACGCCACACGCGCGAAGACCCGCCACGGGCCCGCGCCGAGGGTGCGCGCCGCCGCGATCAGCGTCGGATCGAGCCCTTCGAACGATGCGACGGCCGTTCGGACGAAGAAGGGCGCAGAGACGAACGCGATCGCCAGCACGACCGCGAGCTGCGTGAAGGGGATCGACGTCGAGAGGAGGCCCGTCCGCCCGAACGCGGCGAGCAGCCCGATCCCCGCCACGGCGGGCGGGAGCACAAGGGGGAGCTCGACCAGCGTCAGCAGCACGGTCCGGCCGCGGAAGCGTCGGGTTGCGAGCAGGTACGCGGTCGGCGTGCCGAGCCCGACAACCAGCGCCTGCGCGAGGGCACTCGTGCGCAGCGAGACGACTAGCGCATCGCGTGCGACCGGGTCGCTCAGCTCGTGCACGAGCGTCGTCGGGGACACCCGCAAGAAGATGGCGACCACCGGCAGCGCGAGGAACGTGAGCGCGACCGCCGCGGCCGCCCCGAACAGCAGCCTCACGGCAGCCCGAAGCCGGCCGTGCGCAGCGCGGTGCGGCCGCGATTCGACAGCACCTCGCGCACGAACGCAGCCGCGAGCTTCGAATGCTGCGACGTCGTCGGGATGCAGAGCTCGTACCGCACGGTCGGCTGTCCCGCGGCAGGCACCGCGATGCGGAGGACGCGGTTGCCGACGGACTTGACGTCGGTGCGATAGACGAAGCCCGCGTCGGCTTCGCCCAGCGCGACCTTCGCGACGACGAGCTTCACGTCGTCCTCTTCGCTGACGACGTTCTTCAGCGCGCTCGAGAGGCGGAGCTTCGCGAGCAGCTTGCGTGTGTAGTCGCCGATCGGCACGCCCTTCGCGCCGATCACGAGCTTGATGCCGTGACCCTTCAGGTCGTAGACCGACCGGATGTGCGCGGGGTTCGCGCTCGGCATGATCAGCACCACGGTGTTCGTTGCGAACGCGGCCGGCTTCGAGCAGAGGCCCTGCGAGTACAACTGCTCCGGGTACTTCGGCGACGCGGCCGCGAACACATCTGCGTGCGCGCCCTGCGTGATCTGAAATGCGAGCTGGTCCGAGCCGGCGAACTGAAACTTCGGCGCCCGGTCGATCGACGGGAGAACGCCGGTCAGCGACGCCGCGGCGAAGATCGCGAGCACCTTCATCTCTCGACCATCACCGACGTCGACTTGACGAGCGCCGTCGCCGACATGCCCGGCTTGAGGCCGAGCTCCTCGACGGCGTCGCGGGTGACGAGCGCGACGACCCGCGTCGGCTCCGTCACGACGATCTCGACCTGCGCCATCAGGCCGTCGATCTCGACGCTCGAGACCGTGCCGGCGAAGCGGTTGCGCGCGCTCAGCCCGGAGGCGTGGGACTCGGTGCGCAGGCGCTCGACCTCGGCCGCCGGCACGACGCGCCGGTTCCGCTCGTCCCGCGCGGTGCGGATCCGGCCGGTCTTGTCCCAGCGCCGCAGCGTGTCGAGGCTGATCCCGAGCCGTTGCGCCGCCTCTCGCGCCGTATAGTTCCTAGGCATAGCCTAGGCATCTTAATCAGATCGGATCTGCTCCCACGCGAGGAGCTCACGGCAGGCGCGTCGCACGGCGAAGAACACGAGCAGGGGGACGAGCCAGATCAGCACCCGGTACGCCCAGATCTGCGCGGAGTAGTCGAGCCCGAGCCAGACGGTGACGCGGTCGGCCGAGCCCGACATGAAGACGAGGAAGATCCACGTCAGGAAGGCGGCGCCGAGCGAGGTGCGCCAGGCGTTGTCGCGCGGGCGCTCGAGGAGGTTGTGGAAGGCGTCGTCGCCGGTCACCCTCCGCTCGGCCCACGGCCAGAGCGCGAGCACGAAGAGGATCACGACCGGGAAGAGCGCGCCGCCCCAGAACGGGTTCGGGACGAGCGTGTAGCCGCCGACCGTCAGATCGAAGCCGGGGACGAGCCGCAGCGCGCCGATCAGCCAGCCGAGGTACCAGTCGGGCTGCGCGCCATTCGTCGCCTCCCCGACGTGGTAGGGGCCCCACAGCCAGATCGGGTTGATCTGCACGAGCCCGCCGAGCAGGAACAGGACGGCGAAGACGGCGAACATCAGCCCGAGCGAGCGCGGCGCCTGCCCGGGGAACGCCGGGATGCCGACGACCTGCTTCTCGGTCGTCTTCGGCGACTCGCGGAACTGCGTGTGGTGCCGCGAGGCGACGAGCACGAGGTGCAGCGTCAGCAGCGCGATGATGAGCAGCGGGAAGATCAGCACGTGCGCGATGTAGATGCGCGGGATGAACGACGGCGAGCCGGGGAAGGGGCCGCCCCAGAGCAGCAGGCCGAGGTTCGCGCCGATCACCGGCAGCGAGAGGGCGACGCTGTACCCGATCGCGAGCCCCATCCCCGAGAGCAGGTCGTCGACCATCGAGTAGCCGAGGTAGCCCTCGAGGAACGCGGTGAAGAGCATCGCGAGCCCGATCACGTAGGTGAGGTCGCGCGGCTTGCGGAACGCTCCGGTGAAGAAGACGCGGAGCACGTGGAGCAGGATCGCGGCGAGGAACACGTTCGCGGCCCAGTGGTGCGTCTGGCGCATCAGCAGTCCGGCCTTGACGTCGAGCGAGAGGTGCAGCACGGACTCGTACGCGCGGCTCATCGTCTCGCCCTGCAGCGGCTTGTACGAGCCGTGGTAGACGGTCTGCGAGCGCGAGTCCTCGAAGAACAGCGTCAGGTAGACGCCCGTCGCGACGAGCAGGATGAAGCAGTAGAGCGCGACTTCCCCGAGCAGGAACGACCAGTGGTCGGGGAAGACGTAGCGCAACGCCTTGCGCACGAACGGCGCTCCACCCGAGCGCTGGTCGACGAAGCGAACGAGCCGGCGGATCACCGGCGAACACCCGACCACGACGGCCCGACCGGGCCGGAGAAGCCGCCCGCCGCGCGCAGGTTGCCCTCGCCGTCGATCTCGAGGGGCAGCCGCGGCAGCGGACGGCCCGCGGGCCCGAAGATCACCTTCCCGTTCTTCGCCGGGTCGAACGACGAGTAGTGGCACGGGCACACGAGCGCCGGGCCCGGCTGCGTGTCGGGGAACGTCGGCTTGCGGTAGAGCGCGATCGCGCAGCCTGCGTGCGTGCAGATCTTCGAGTACGCGACAACGCCCGCGTTGCCTGGGCCGATCCGGACGACGACGAGCGGTGAGCCGATCAGCTCACGGTCCGCGCCCTCCGGGTACGCCGTGTAGAACGCCTCCGCCTCGATGTCCGCGGCAGGGATCGGCTTGCCGCTTTCGTCGACAAGCCGGCGCCCGCGCCGCCACGGCGTCTTCTTCAGTGCCGAGGTGTCGAGTGCCGGTCCGAGCGAGGCGGCCGGCGTGAGCGCGGCGAGGCCGAGCGTTCCGAGCGCGCCGGCGCCCGCGAGCGTGACGAGCCGTTTGCGCGTGAAGCGCGAGCCGCTCTCGTCGATCAGCTCCGCGATCGTCTCGACTTCGTCGGGGTGATCCTCCGGGTACGGCTCCGGTAGCTCCTCCGTCACGACGAGGCGCCGCGCGATCACGATGCACGCGAGCGTCAGCAGGGCGAACGCGAGCCCGAGGGCCAGCCCGAGCCACTGCGTCTCGTGGCCGAGCTTGTCGATCGCGTAGAAGACGATGAACGCGACGCCGCACGCCGTCACGCCGCCGAAGAGGAGCAGCACGAGGTTCTCGGCGCGCCGGTCCGCAGGGCCGGGCGGCACGATCCGGTGCTCCGGTCGCCGCTCGCGCTTCGGCCGCCCGCGGCCGAGCAGGAGCACGACGGCAGCGATCAGGAGGGCCTTGACGCGGCTCACGCCTTCAACCGCCGTCCGATCAGGAGGCACGTCGCGACGAGGATGCTCGCGGCGAGCAGCCACGTCACCATCCCCTCGGGCCACGGGCCCAGGTGCCCGATCGCCCAGCCGCCGCGATCGTCGGGCCGCTTTGCGTACTGCACGTACGCGACGAGGTCGTTCAGCTGCGTCGGCGTGATCGCCTTCGTCGAGAACTTGGGCATCAGGTACGGGCCGACGCGCACCGCCTCGGCGATCTGTCGCGGCGTCGGCTGGTTCAGCGGCGGGATGCGCGCGCCCGGGAGGACGCCGCCGGCGATCGCGATCTGGTGGCAGCCGGCGCAGTGGTCGGCGAAGAGCTGCCTGCCGGCCGCCACGCTCGCCGTTTGCCATTGCGGGCTCGGGATCGCCGGACCGTGCCCGATCGTCGCGACGTATGCGACGAGCGAGCGGATCTCCTGCTCGGTGAACAGCACGCGCGTCCGCCACGGCTGAGAGTGCGGGTTGTCGAGCGGCATGTAGCCGGTACGGACGTAGAAGTCGGCGGCGAGCGCGCCCGCGTCCTTCAGCGACGGGCCCTGGTCACGGAGACCTTGGCCGCGCGAGCCGTGGCAGCGGCTGCAGTTCGCCGCGTAGAGACTCTTGCCCTGCGTGACGTTTGCGACGACGCCCTCCTGCGGCGTCGCGGCCCGCGCAGGGGTCGCGGCGACGAGCAGCACGAGGATCGGCAGCAAGCGCTTCATGCCTGGTGGCACGGCAGGTCGTGGACGGTGCTCACGCCGTCGAGGACGACGATCACGAAGAAGAGGACGTTCCCGAGCAGCGCGGCCTGCGCGAAGAACCGGATGCGACCGAGCGGGCCGGGCGTGTAGTCGTCCACGGAGCGTGTCTCCCGGAACGCGACGAACGCAGCGAGCCACGCCGCGATCACCACGATGGCGGTCAGCACTGCGAGCACGATCTGCAAAACGGTGGCGTCGAGGCCCCACTGCGCCCCCGCCACGCGACAAGAGGCGTCGCTGATCCCATAGCCGACGACGTGCTCCGTCGCCCACGCGAGCGGGCCTGCGAACAGGGCGAACCACTGCAACAGCTCGAGGCGCGAGCGGGTCAAAGGCGCGTCGAGAGTTGGACGACGAGGACGACAGCCGTGATCACGTTGACCGCGTGCCAGTAGAACGCGGTGCCCTGCAGGCCGACGATGCGGTACCGCGTCAACCGCGACCGGATGCGGAGCACGAACCAGGCAGAGAACAGCACGCCTGCGAGGACGTGGAGGTGGTCGGCGCCGAGGAGCGTCACGAACACCGAGGCCCACGCGCTCTGCTGCGGATCGTAGACGTGGACGGTGTGCACGAAGTCGTGCACCTGCCAAATGAGGTAGGCGAGTTGCACGACGAACGCGACCGTGATCGCGCGCCAGGCGGTCGCGCGCCGACCCTCGCCTGCTGCGCGCGAGGCGATGTACATCGGGATGCTCGTCAGCACGAGCGCGGCGGTCAGCAGAGTCGGGGTGAGCACCGGCGGTTTGGGCACGTTCGGCGGCGGCCAGTGCGCGTTTTGCAGCCGCAGGTAGATGTAGGTGCCGACGATCGTCCCGAAGAGGGTCGCCTCCGTCGCGACGAACACGACGGCGCCCCACCAGCCCTTCGAGCGCGCAGTGCGGACCGGGAGCGTGTCCGGCTCCGCTGCGTGCCACCCGGCCAGCGCGAGCACGGCGAGCGAGAGGAAGAACGCCGCCGTCACATAGTGCTCCGTGAGCAGGAAGAACGCTGCGATCGTGACGACCAGCGAGAGCACGATCGGCCACGGCGACTCGGGCGGCATGTCGAGGATCTCGGCGAGCTCGGCGTCGTTGACCGTCGTGGCGGGCGTCTCGTGGCCCCCGTCGAGCACGAGCTCGCCCTGCGCAAGCCGCCGCAGGTCCTCCTCGCGGTCGGGCTCGTCCCAGTTCGGGTACGGGCTCGATACCGTCGGGATGACGGCGAAGTTGTAGTGCGGCGGAGGCGACGGGATCGTCCACTCGAGCGTGCCGCCGTAGAACGGGTCGCGGCCGGCCGGCTCGCCGCTGCGAAGGCTGCGCACGATGTTGAACGCGATCAACAGCAGCCCGGCGGCGAGGATGAAGCCGCCGATCGTCTCGACCAGGTTGTAGGCGTCCCAGCCGAGGCCGTGCCGGTAGGTGTAGACGCGGCGCGTCATCCCGAGCAAGCCGACGATGTGCATCGGGAAGAACGTCAGCGACGTGCCGACGAACGTCAGCCAGAAGCTCCAGCGCGCGAGCTGCTCGTCGTACATGCGACCCGTGACCTTCGGGAACCAGTAGTAGATGCCGCCGAGCAGCGGGAAGACGGCGGCACCGAAGATGATGAAGTGGAAGTGCGCGACGACGAAGTACGTATCGGTCGTCGCCTGGTCGAACGGCACCGCGGCGAACATGATTCCGCTCAGGCCGCCGAGCACGAAGAAGATGATGAACCCGCCGATGAACATCAACGGCGCGCGGAAGTCGGGCGTGCCGAGGTTCACGGTCATCAGCCACGCGTAGATCTGAATCGTCGACGGGACCACGACCATCATCGAGGCGGCGGCGAAGAAGACGAGCGTCGTCGTCGTGAGACCCGTCGCGAACATGTGGTGCGCCCACACGCCGAAGCCGATGAACGCGACGAGCAGCTCCGCCATCGCAACGAGCGGGAACGCGACCATGCGCCGGCGCGCGAACGTCGGGATGATCGACGTTGCGATGCCGAACGCGGGCAGGACGATGATGTAGACCTCGGGGTGCCCGAAGATCCAGAAGAGGTGCTGCCAGAGCAGCGGGTCGCCGCCGTGCGCGACGTCGAAGAAGTGGAAGCCGAGCTTGCGCTGTAGCTCGAGGAAGACGCAGTCGACAGTCAGTGCCGGCAGCGCGAAGATCAGCGACAGCGACGCCGCGAGCAGTGCGAAGCAGAAGAGCGGCATGCGGTTCCACGACATCCCGGGCGCGCGCAGCTTGAAGATCGTCACGATCAGGTTGAGCGCGCCGGCCGTCGACGCAACGCCGCTGAAGATCAGCCCGAGCGCGTAGAAGTCGATGTTCAGCCCGCCGTCGTACTGCCTCAGTGCGAGGGGCACGTAGTCGAACCAGCCGGCATTCGGCGCCTGCCCGACCAGGAAGCTCGAATACATGAAGATCCCCGAGCCGAGGAAGATCCAGTAGCTCAGCGCGTTGAGCCGTGGGAACGCCATGTCGCGCGCGCCGATCATCAACGGGACGAGGTAGTTGCCGAACGCGCCGGTCGTCATCGGGATGATGAAGAAGAAGATCATCGTGACGCCGTGCATCGTCATGAGCTGGTCGTAGGTTTCCGGCGAGACGACGGTCTGGTCCGGCTGAGCGAGCTGCGTGCGCATCAGCAGCGCTTCGGTCCCGCCCGCCGCGAAGAAGACGATCGTCGTCCAGAAGTAGAGGATCCCGATTCGCTTGTGGTCGACAGTCGTCAGCCAGCCGAGCCCGCCGGGCCGCTCGAGCCAGAGCTCCTCCAGATGCTCGATGCGGTCGACGACCGCCATCAGCGCAGCGACTCCACGTAGCGCTGCAGTGCGGTCCAGTCCGCGTTGCCCAGCTCGAGGTTCGGCATTCGGTTGCCCGGCTTCACGTGCTGCGGGTCGCGCAGCCACTCGCGCAGGTTCTGGGGCGTGTTCGGCAGCGTGACCGCGGCGATCGTGCGGCGCGAGGCGAAGTGGGTGAGGTCCGGCCCGACGTCGGCGCGCGCGGGCGTGCCGCGGATCTCGTGGCAGCCGGAGCAGTTCTGGGCGAACAGCGTGTTGCCACGCGCGGCCGGGCGGGCGTTGTGCGCGAGCCACGCGTCGAACTGCGGCTTGGGCTCCGCAATGACTTCGACGGCCATGTTCGCGTGCTGCAGCCCGCAGAACTCCGCGCACTGCCCGCGGTAGACCCCGGGGTGGTCGGCGATCAGGAGCAACCGGTTCTCGGTGCCCGGGATCGTGTCGACCTTCCGGTTCAGCTCCGGCACCCAGAAGCTGTGGATCACGTCGACCGTGGTGAGTACGACGCCGACGCGCGTGCCGACCGGGATGTGGATCTCGTTCGCGGTGACCGCGGTCGAGTTGCCGTAGCGCACCTCCCACCACCACTGGTGGCCGATCACCTTGATCGTCAGCGCCGTCGAGCCCTTCGCAGGCGCCGCCGTCGAGCGCATCACGAAGAAATCGGACCAGATGAACAGCGCGATCAGGAGCACGATCGGGAGCGCGACGCCGAAGCCGAGCACGATCTGTACCGCGGTCCGCTCGCCGCGGCCGCCCGGGAGGTTCGGCTGCTCGCGACGCACCCAGCCGAGGAAGAGCAGGAACATGATCAGCCCGAAGCCGACGATCGCGACGCCGAACATCACCCAGAAGAGCTGCGTGATCGAGCGTTCCGGGTGGCCCGCCGGGTTCAGGGTGTTCTGGTTGCCGCCGCAGCCCGCAAGTGCGAGGACGAGCGGGGGCACGAGCAAGGTTGCGCGCGTCATCTCCCGCGCAACGCAATACCCCTCAGACCGTCGCCAACACCTCGTCCAGATCAGGCCACTCGGTTGTGTCGATCTCGATCAGCCGCCCGCCGATCGCGAGGGGCCGCCACTCGCCGCCGGCGGCCCGCGCCGAGACCTCGTCAGCCGCCTCGCGGTCGTAGTGGACGGGGTGCCGGGTCTCGCGTTCGCGCAGGCGCGTACGCAGTGTCTCGGGCTCCGCCGTGACGTGCACCTGGACGATGTCGCTTCGAGGAAGGCCGAAGAAGAGCGTCGAACGTTCGGTGAAGTTGCCCTCTGCGATCACCGAGACGCCCTGGGCCAGCAGCTCTTTGACGACCAGGCCGATCAGCTCGAACACCACCGACCCGAGTTGCGGCGAGCGGACGCGGTCCTCGATGCCAAGCTCACCGCCGAGGAGCTCCTTCAGCGTGTCCTTCGCGACGAGCGGCAGCCGGGGCCGCGCGCGGAGCTCGTTCGCGATCGTCGTCTTCCCTGCGCCCGGCGGCCCGGTGACGACGACGAGGCGCGGCAACTCGGTCATGGCCGGGGATTGTCTAGAACTGCCAACGCTTTCCGAGACATGACCCGCCGCCAAACGACGTAACGGAAGTGTCACAAACAATCCACAGGCTCGCGGCGCGCCGCTCTACGAGCCGGGATCCGGCGAGGTTCGCAGGTCCAGCCCGTCGCCAAACGACGGTCTAGGCGGCCGTGAGCTAGTCCGCGAGGAGGCGGCGCAGGACGTACGGGAGGATGCCGCCGTGGCGCATGTACTCGCGCTCGCGCGGCGTGTCGAGGCGGACGCGGGCGCGGAACTGCTTGTCGTCCGCGCGCACGGTGACCTCGCGCGCGTCGCCGTTCTCGACGCCCGTGATCGCGAACGTCCCGCGGCCGGTGAGGCCGAGCGACGAGGCCGAGTCGCCGTCGAGGAACTGCAGCGGCAGCACGCCCATCATCAGGAGGTTCGACCGGTGGATGCGCTCGTACGACTCGGCGATCACTGCGCGCACACCGAGCAGGTTCGGGCCCTTGGCAGCCCAGTCGCGCGACGAGCCTGAGCCGTACTCCTTGCCGGCCAGCACGATCGTCGGCGTCGCGTCGGCGAGGTAGCGCTGGGACGCGGCGTAGATCGTCATCTCCTGGCCGCTCGGCACGTGGAGCGTCCATGTTCCCTCCGCGCCCTCCACAAGCTTGTTGCGCAGCCGCACGTTCGCGAAGGTGCCGCGCACCATCACCTCGTGGTTGCCGCGCCGCGCGCCGTACGAGTTGAAGTCCTTGCGCTCGACGCCGTGCTCGATCAGGTACTCGCCGGCGGGCGAGTCGGGCTTGATCGACCCGGCAGGCGAGATGTGGTCGGTCGTGACCGAGTCGCCGAGCCACACGAGCACGCGCGCATCCGCGATGTCCGGGACGCTTCCCGGCTCGCGCGACATGCCTTCGAAGTACGGCGGCTGCCGCACATACGTCGAGTCGGGCTCCCAGGCGAACAGCTCGCCCTCGGGAACCTCGAGCGCGCGCCACGCGTCGTCGCCGGTGAAGACGTCCGAGTACGTCTCGGAGAAGTGCTCCGCGCGCACGGAGGAGGCGATCGTGTCGCTGACTTCCTTCGCGCTCGGCCAGAGGTCGCGCAGGTAGACGTCTTCACCGTCCTTGCCGACACCGATCGGCTCGACCTCCCAGTCGATGTCCATGCGGCCTGCGAGCGCGTATGCGACGACGAGCGGCGGCGAGGCGAGGTAGTTCGCCTTCACCTCTGGATGGATGCGCGCCTCGAAGTTGCGGTTGCCGGAGAGCACGGAGCAGACGACGAGGTCGCCTTCGGTGATCGCCGCTGAGATCTCGTCTGCGAGCGGGCCGGAGTTCCCGATGCACGTCGTGCAGCCGTAGCCGACGGTGTTGAACCCCAGCTCGTCGAGGTGCTTCTGCAGCCCGGCCTGCTCGTAGTAGCGCGTGACGACCTTCGAGCCCGGTGCGAGCGACGACTTCACCCACGGCTTGCGCTGCAGGCCCCGCTCGAGCGCGTTCCGAGCGAGGATCCCGGCGGCGACCATCACCTGCGGGTTTGAGGTGTTCGTGCACGACGTGATCGCCGCGATCACGACGGAGCCGTGGTCGAGGTCGTAGTCGGTGCCCGGAACACGCACGGGGTTGTGCTCCGGGGCGGCAACGGCGACCGCCGGCTCGGGCCCGTTCGTGAGCGGCTCACCGCCGGGCTCCTGCTCGGTCGTCGGGTCCGAGGCAGGAAAGGTGTCGGCGAGCGCCCTGTCGGACGAGCCGTTCGCGTAGTCGACGCCGAATGACCCAAGCGTCTCGAGGAACGCGGTCTTCGCGCGCGCAAGCGGCACGCGGTCCTGGGGGCGGCGCGGCCCTGCGAGCGACGGCTCGACGTCGCCGAGGTCGAGCTCGACGACCTGCGAGTACGTCGCGTGGTCGGTCGGGTCGTGCCAGAGCATGTTCTCCTTGCAGTACGCCTCGATCAGCGCGATCCGCTCCGGGCTGCGGCCGGTCAAGCGCAGGTACTCGAGCGTGATCTCGTCGACCGGGAAGAAGCCGCAAGTCGCGCCGTATTCGGGCGACATGTTCCCGATCGTCGCGCGGTCGGCCAGCGGTAGCGCGGTTACGCCCTCGCCGAAGTACTCGACGAACTTCCCGACAACGCCTGCCTTGCGCAGGATCTCCGTCACCGTGAGGACAAGGTCGGTCGCAGTCGCGCCTTCGGGCAGTGAGCCGCTCAGCTTGAAGCCGACGACCTGAGGGACGAGCATCGACAGCGGCTGGCCGAGCATCGCGGCCTCGGCCTCGATGCCGCCGGCGCCCCAGCCGAGCACACCGAGGCCGTTGATCATCGTCGTGTGCGAATCGGTGCCGACGAGCGTGTCTGGGAACGCGACGCCGTCGCGGTCGTCCACGACGCGCGCGAGGTATTCGAGGTTCACCTGGTGGCAGATGCCGGTGCCCGGCGGCACGACCTTGAAGCCGCTCAACGCCTCCTGGCCCCAGCGCAGGAAGAGGTAGCGCTCGTGGTTGCGCTCGAACTCGAGCTCCACGTTGCGCCCGAACGCCATGCGCGACGCGAACGCGTCGACCTGCACGGAGTGGTCGATCACGAGCTCGGCGGGGATCAGCGGGTTGATCTTCGACGGGTCGCCCCCGAGGTCGGCCATCGCGTTCCGCATCGCGGCGAGGTCGACCACTGCGGGGACGCCCGTCAGGTCCTGGAGGAGGACACGTGACGGCGAGAACGAGATCTCATTCGACGGCTCGGCCTTTGCGTCCCAGCGCGCGACGGCCTCGACATCGGCCTCGTCACCGGTGCGCAGCACGTTCTCGAGCAGCACGCGAAGCGTGTACGGAAGCCGTGCGATGTCGTAGGAGGCCTGCAGCTCGTCGAGGCGGTAGATCCCGTAGGACCGGTCACCGACTTTGAGCTGGGCGGGCGATGCCATCGCCCTCGATTCAACCAGACGCGGCTTTCCCGCCGCTGCGGGCCTGTGTGAAGCGGTTCAGCGTGACGAGCCCGATGCCGCCGACCATGTTGCCCGCGGCGGCGACGAAGAAGTTCCCCAACACGAAGTCCCACGGGATCGGCGCGCCGTAGCGGATGCCGTAGACCTGCTCGATCGTGACGACGATCGCGTGGTTGAAGGTGCCGAGCGCCAGGATCGTCCCGGCGATCCAGGCCACAGTGACGCGGACGCCCATCGAGCGCTGTCCTTCGACGAACCAGGTCATCGCCGTGATCAGGGCGCCCGCGACAATCGCGCTGACGAAGAGCGGGAGCCAGCCGTTCGAATGGATCGTCTCCGCGGTCCGAATCACCGACGTGCCGGTTCCGTAAGGGAGCACGCTGTGCACGGTCAGGAGCACGACCATCAGCGCCCCAGCTGCGATGTTCAGGACGGGGGAGACGGTCCACAGCTCGGCGAGCTTCCACCATGCGTTCCCGCTCTTGCCGTGGAGCCCGGCGAGCGGCACAAGGAAGTTCTCCGTGAACAGCTCGCCACGGCCGACGATCAGGAACACAAAGCCGACGCCAAAGCCGATCGATCCGAACACGTGAGCAGCGTGGATGCCGAAGGTGTGGTCGAGCTGGGACTCGACCAGGACGAGGACGGTGATGCCGACCACGATGTCGAGCCCCGCGGCCAGCGCCGTCGATGCCAGCTCGAGGAACGGACGCTCGAGCCGGTGGCGCCCTTCCTCACGCGTCAGCTCGTAGATCTCCTCCGGCTGAGGTGCGCCCATCAGAGGAACTGCTTGGCGAACTCGATGAAGTCCCGTTGCTCCACGCTAACGTCGTGGAGTGCAACGTGGGTGAAGCCCGCACGCTCGAACTCGTCGATCTTCTCGCGCCACCTCCCCGGGTCGTTGCCGAACACGAGCAATCCTTCGAGATCCTCCTCGCGGACGAGTTCGGCGACCGCTTCGAAGTCACGCGGCAGCGCGAGCTCGGTCGAGAGGTCGCCGCTCATGGCGCTGTTCGGTTGCCGCTCCTTCGCGATCTTGCGGGCTTCGTCCTCGCTGGAGGCAAACGCGCCGGCGACCTTGCCGTAGATCGGTCCCGTGCCGCCCGCATCCTTGAACAGCCTGACGAGGTCGGCATCGGGTGTCGTGTTCATCGTGCCGTCGCCCTTCGCGGCGGCGAGCTTGGCGGCGCGCTCAGCCTTCGCGGCGACGATGATCGGCGGCGGCACCTTCGGCGCGTCGTAGAGCTTCGCCTGCTCGACGGTGTAGTGCTTGCCGCGAAAGGTCTCGTAGTCGCCGCCGAGCAGCGCGCGGATCACGTCGATCGCCTCGTCGAGCATCTCGAGCCGCTCGTCGGCGCGCGGCCACCTGTCGCCGAGCACGTGCTCGTTCAGGTTCTCGCCCGTCCCGACCCCGAGGAAGAAGCGGCCGTCCATCAGCGATTGAGCGGTCGCAGCCGCGTGCGCGACGATCGCCGGGTGCACGCGGATCAGCGGGCACGTGACCGCGGTGCCGAGGTGGATGTGCGCGGTCGCCTCGGCGATCGCACCGATCACGCCCCAGACGAACGGGCTGTGCCCCTGGGCGTCGACCCAGGGGTGGATGTGGTCGGAGATCAGGACGTGACCGAAGCCCGCGTCCTCCGCGCGCCTCGCGTTCTCGACTAGTGCGTTCGGCGGTTGCTCCTCCGAGGCGAGCCAGTAGCCGATTTCCATCCATCCGGCGTACCGTGCGTGCCGCCTCGTAAACTCGTCACCGATGGCGGAGCGGCACATCGTGGGCCTCGGCGGCGGCGGGGACACTAAAGAGCAGACTGACCGGTTGTACGAGTACATCCTCGGCCTGACCGGGAAGGAGCGCCCGCGCGTGCTCTTCATCCCGACGGCCGCCGCGGAAGACCCCGAATACACCGTCTGGTTCTACGAACGATTTGCGCGCCGTGGAGAGGCGTCACACCTCAATACGTTCCCGTGGCCGCCGGAGAATCTGCGCGAGGTGATCCTCTCGCAGGACGTGATCAACGTCAGCGGCGGCAACACGGCGAACATGCTCGCGATCTGGAAGGTGCACGGCATCGACACGTTGCTGCGCGAGGCGTGGGAGAACGGCGTCGTCCTCTGCGGCGCGAGCGCCGGGATGATCTGCTGGTTCGAGGCGGGCGTGACGGACTCGTTTGGCCCGCAGCTCGCCGGCATGGAGTGCCTCGGGTTCCTCCCCGGGAGCGCGTGCCCGCACTACGACGGCGAGGAGCAGCGCCGCCCGCGCTACCGCGAGCTGATCGACAGCGGCTTCCCGGAAGGTGTCGCCGCGGACGATGGTGTCGGCATCCACTACGTGGGCACGGAGATCGCCGAGGTCGTCACGTGCCGGCCGGGTGCGGCTGCGTACCGCGTCACACGTGAGGGCGAGGAGAGGCTCGAGACAAGGGAGCTCTAGATGAACCTGCAGCGCGCCGCCGAGATCCAGGTCGTGCTCGAGGGAATCACGCTGCCGGCAACACGCGAGCAGCTCGTGCATTACGCCGCGCTGCAGGACGCCGAGGCGGCGGTCGAGCTGGAGCGCATCCCGGACCGCACGTATCGGAGCATCGACGATGTGGGCGAGACCCTCGCGCACACGCAGCCCTATTTCCCGGCGAAGAGCCCCTTCACTCATCCCGAAAGCGGTGCGCCGCCGGGAAAAGCGGACTACGTCAATCCGGCGCCGACGCCGGGTGCGATTCGGCCCGACGAATAGCGGCGCGCTTCTTCTGCGGGATCACCGTGTACTTCGGATCCCGCGCGGACTGGAAGCCCGCCCTGAACACCGACCACCGCAGGGCCAGAGAGCTGCCGAGGATCAGCGCCCCGCCGGCGGCAGCCGCCGCGCGGCTCCGCCGTCCGCGCGCCGCGAGCAGGACGGCTCCGGCGATGCCGAGCGCTTTCGAGACCTTGGCGTACTCGCCGGCCTCTCCCTGCTCGTAGACCTCGCCGACGAAGCCCAGCTTCTTCTCCATTGCGTGCACCAGCCCCAGCTCAGCGACGACGCCACCGATCGCGGCGCGCCGCGCCGGGCCTGCACACCACGTCGGCGTGGCGATCGCGGCAGCCGCGCCGGCGCACGCGGTTGCGCTCGCCCCGAAGATCCACGGCAGCTCGTCGCGCGCCTCGCTCCACACCGGGATCGCCGTGTTCGCGAGCAGCGCGCCGGTGTACGTCGCGAGTGGGGGCCCGCTGAGGAACCAGACGCCTTCCGTGAGGGCTTGGAGGGGGCCGAGCAGCCGCAGCCGCTCGAGCGCGGCCGCCGTCGTCGAGGCTCCGCTCGAGACGATCAGGATCCAGCTGCCGACGCTCATCGGCGAGGTGACCTTGAAGACGCGCAGCATGTTCAGGAAGCGCTCGGGCCTCCCGAGATCGGAGATCAGTAGCGGAGGGCACACGGCCTCCGCCGCAGCGCCGATCCAGAGCGTGGAGCGTGCGAGCCGCTCGTTGCCCGCCAGCTTCGCCAGCCCGTGCAGCACCGCCGAGCCACCTGCGATGCCGCCGGTGAAGAGATAGAACGCGACCTCCGGCTTCCACACCGGCTCGTTGACGATCGGGCGCCCGTAGTACGAGTCCGCGGTCATTCAGCGCCTCCGGCGAACGCCGCTGCAATCCCGGCGAACATCACTGCCGCCGCGAGCGCGGTCGTCTTCCAGAGCCGCGGCAGATGCTGCGTCGGCACGACCGGATCCGGCGGGAGGCCGTAGACCTCCGGTTCGTCCAGCAGCAGGAAGAACGCGCCGAAACCGCCGACGCCGTCGTCAGCGTCGTGCCCGTAGAGCCGTGGGCCGTTCCAGTTCTGTGCCTCGAGCTTCGCGAGACGTTGCTCTGCACGCTCGCGCAGCTCGTCGACCTCGCCGAACTGAATCGAGTGCGTCGGGCACGCCTTGGCGCACGCCGGCTCATGGCCGCCCTTGAGCCGGTCGTAACAGAGCGTGCACTTCCAGACGCGCCCGTCCTCCTTGCTGCCGAGCAGCGGCAGCGCGAGCGGCGCGTCCTCCGGTTTGCGCGGCAGCTCGCGCCGGTCGATCACGCCGAACGGGCACGCGGGCACGCAGTAGCCGCAGCCGTTGCAGATGTCCTCCTGCACGACAACGGTGCCGAACTCGGTGCGGAAGAGCGAGCCGGTGGGGCACACGTCGAGGCAGCCGGCGTGCGTGCAGTGCTTGCACACGTCGGACTCCATCAGCCACCGCATCGGAGCCGCACCGCCACCCTCTAGCGCATCGACCGCCATCGTTCCGTCCGCAGTTGCGAAGTCGCCGTCGATGCGCAGTGGCTTGTCCTGCTCGATGAACGCGACGTGCCGCCACGAGTTGGCGCTCAGCTCGCCGGTGTTGTCGTAGCTGTGGCCGGTCCACTCGAGCCCGTCGGCGGGCAGGAGGTTCCACTCCTTGCACGCGACCTCGCATGCCTTGCAGCCGATGCATACCGACGTGTCGGTGAAGAAGCCCATGCGCGGCTTCGCTTCGGCGCCGTAGCTGCTCATGGCTGTTGCGCCCGCACGCGCAGATCGGTGATCAACTGTGCGAGCTTCGCGCCGCGTGGTCTACGGCCGGGCCAGATGTCGCAGGTGAAGGCCTTGACCTCCTCGATGTGCACGTTCGGATCGACCGCCATGTGCGCGAGGTCGTTCGCCGCGCCGCCGGTCGTGAGGCCGCGCTGGCCCCAGTGGTAGGGCAGCCCGACTTGGTGCACGAGCTTCCCGCGGATGCGTACCGGCCGCATGCGGTTCGTGACCATGACGCGTCCCTCAATCGCGGAGCGCGGCGTCATCACCGTCGCCCACCCGCCGTGCGTGAGCCCGCGCGCACGCGCGAGGGCCGGGTGCACCTCGACGAACATCTGCGGCTGAAGCTCGGCGAGATACGGCAGGAAGCGCGACATGCCGCCGGCGGTGTGGTGCTCGGTCAGCCGGTAGGTCGTCACGACGTACGGGAACTCCTCGGACTCGGGTGCGCTGTACGGGTCCTCGTCCTTCCACGTGTGGAGCGCAGGATTCGCGCGCTGCCGGTAGAGAGGGTTGCCGACGGGCGACTCGTGCGGCTCGTAGTGCGCCGGCAGCGGGCCGTCCTGCAGCCCCTGGGGGACGAAGAGCCAGCCGCGTCCGTCCGCTTGCATGATGAACGGGTGGTTCCCGGCGATCGCGTCCGGCCCTTCGGCGCCGTCGGGCGGCACGTAGTCGGGCGGCGTCTGCTCGTCGAAGTCGGGTACGTCGTGGCCGGTCCACTTCTGCTCCTTTGGGTCCCACCAGACGAGCTCCTTGCGCTTCGACCACGGGTTGCCCGCGGGATCCGCGGAGGCGCGGTTGTAGAGCATGCGCCGGTTCGCCGGCCACGCCCAGCCCCAATCCGGGGCGGCGTAGCGCTGCTCCCAATGCGGCTTCTTGCGCGCGGCCTGGTTGATGCCCTCCGCGAAGACGCCGCAGTAGATCCAGCAGCCGCACGCTGTCGAACCGTCGCCTTTCAGCTCTTTGTACGCGCCGAGCGGCTGGCCCGAGTCGTCGTGCCCGTTGATCTCCGCGAGCACGGCGTCGGCGCTCGGATCCTCCTGCTCGCCGGCCGTCGGGTACGACCACGTGAGGTCGAGTAGCGGGCGGTCCTTCGGATCCTTCGAGTCCTTGCGCCGCTCCCGGAGGATGCGGCCGAGGTGGTAGTAGAACCAGAGGTCCGAGCGGCAGTCGTGCTTCGGCTCAACCGCCCTGAAGTGCCATTGCAGGAGGCGCTGCGTGTTCGTGAACGAGCCGTCCTTCTCGACGTGCGACGCGGCGGGCAGGAAGAACACCTCGGTGCCGATCTCCTCCGCCTTCAACTCACCGGACTCGATCTCGGGGCTGTCGTACCAGAACGCCGCCGACTCGATCTCGACTAGGTCTCGCACGACGAGCCAGTCGAGCTTCGCCATCCCGAGCCGCTGCGCTCGGCCGTTCGCCGAGCCGACCGCCGGGTTCTCGCCGACGAGGATGTAGCCCTTGACCTTCCCTTCCAGCATCTGCTCGGTCGTCCAGTACGCGGAGTTGTCGTCGTCGATCCGCGGCAGGTACGAGAACGCGAAGTCGTTCTCCTTCGTTGCGGCCGGCCCCCACCAGGCCTTGAGCAGCGACACCATGAACGTGTCGAGCTTGCCCCACCAGCCCGTCGGTGCCTTGTAGCGGTCGATCCACTCCGCCAGATCGCGCGGGTCCTCGACGTGCGGCATCTGCATGTAGCCGGGCAGTGTGTTGGAGAGCGTCGGGATGTCGGTCGAGCCCTGGATCGACGCGTGCCCGCGCAGTGCGACGATGCCGCCGCCCGGTCGCCCGATGTTGCCGAGCAGCAGCTGGATGATCGCGGCGGTGCGGATGATCTGGACGCCGACCGTGTGCTGTGTCCAGCCGACGGCGTATGCGATCGAGCCGGTCTTCTCGCGGCCCGAGTTCTCGCAGAGCTTCTGTGCGACGTAGAGGAACTCCTCGGCCGTGCAGCCGCAGGCATCGGCGACGAGCTCGGGCGTGTAGCGCGCGAAGTGCCGCTTCAGGATCTGGAAGACGCACCGCTCGTGCTGCAGCGTCTCGTCCTCCGCCGGAGGCTCGCCGCCCTCCATCCCGGCGCCGGCGCCACCGTGCCCCGCCTGTTCGCCCTTCGGCGGCGAGCCGGCCTCGCTCTTCACCTCCATGCCTTCGTACTGCCACGTCTCCGGGTCGTACTTCTTCAGCGCCGGGTCCCAGCCCGAGAAGAGGCCGTCGAGGTCCTCGGTGTCGAGGAAGCGCTCACCGATGATCACGGGAGCATTGGTGTAGGCCTTGACGTACTCGTCGAACCACGCCTCGTGCCCGAAGATGTAATTGACGATCCCGCCCAGGAACGCGATGTCGCTGCCGGCGCGGATACCGACGAACTTTGTCGCCATCGCGCTCGTGCGTGTGAAGCGCGGGTCGACGTGAATCACTTCCGCGCCGCGCTCGCGGGCCTCCATCACCCACTGGAAGCCCACCGGGTGGTTCTCGGCCATGTTCGAGCCCATGATCACGATGCAGTCCGCGTTCATCAGGTCCTGCTGGTAGTCGGTGGCGCCTCCGCGGCCGAGGGAGGTGCCCAGACCGGGCACCGTGGAGCTGTGTCATATGCGGGCCTGGTTCTCGACCTGGATGACTCCCAGCGCCGAGCAGAGTTTCTTGATCAGGTAGTTCTCCTCGTTGTCGAGCGTCGCGCCGCCGAGGTTCCCGACCGCGAGCGTCCTGCGGTTCTCCGCGTCCCAGTCCGCGTCGCGTGCAACGAGGATCCGGTCGGCGATCATCTGCATCGCCTCGTCGAGGGGCAGCTCCTCCCATGCCGTGCCGTACGGCCGCCGGTACTTGACCTTGTATTCGCGGAGCGGGCCTGCGTGAAGGCTCTTCGACGCCGAGCCCTTTGGGCAGAGCCGGCCGCGTGAGATCGGGCTCGCAGGATCGCCTTCGATCTGAGTCACCTCGCCGTCCTCGACGTAGACGAGCTGCGCGCAGCCGACGGCGCAGTACGGGCAGACCGAATGGCCCACGTGGTCGGCCCGCTCGAGTCGCGGCCTCAGCGCCCGCGTGCGCGCGGACTGCACCGTCTTCCCGGTCGCGAGGAGATCGCCGTCGCGCAACTGGCGCACGACGGGCCATGATTCGAGGAGCTTGGTGAAGCCCATGCCCGGTCGGTACCGGGCAGGGCGCGCGCTTAATCCTCCAAGCCGTCGATCACGCGGCGAAGCTCGGCCCGTTCGCGTCCCAGCGCATCGTGAGCCCGGGCGAGCTTCGCCTCGCCGTCGCTCGTGAGCGAGAGGTGCACGACGCGGCCGTCGTCGAGTGACCCGGTGCGGCCCACGAGTCCCGCCTGTTCCGCCCGCTGCACGAGCTCGGTGACCGCGCTCTGGGTCAATGCGAGCTTCTCGACGAGCTCAGAGACCGTCGTCCTGCCGGCGGGCGAGCCTGCGATCTGCAGCAGCAGCAGGTGCTGTCGCGGTGTCAGTCCCGCCGCGCGCGCGATGTCTTCGCTCTGGCGGAGGAAGCGACGGAGCGCTGCGCGGAACTGCGCAGCCGGGACGTAGCGGTTGGTTGTGACCACGAGCGCCAACTTTGCGCATCCCGTGGCCCAGGAATCAAGTGTGAACACGACGTCGGGGTCGAGGAGGATGAGGCTCTTCAGGGCTCTTAACTCACGATTAATCGCGAATCGACGGGCATCCACACCTGGCGGTTATAACGGTCTTGTGGACCGCACCCGCCTTCTCTCCGTCCGCGTCCTCGAACTCGCGGTCGTCGCCGTCGTCGGCGGGGCCCTCGCGCTCGGCGGAGCGGCGCTGCTCGGGAAGCTCGGCAGCCGGACGACGATCCAGCAGGTTTCGCCGCTCGGCGGTGGGGGGGTCGGAAACGTCATGCTGCAGGCGCCGACCACGGGCGCGCTGACGGCGGAGCAGATCTACAAGCGCGACGCGCCCGGAGTGGTGAAGGTCACGGCGACGGACGCGTTGTCGGGCTCGGAGTCGCTGGGCTCCGGCTTCGCGATCGACAAGGCGGGCCATATCGTCACCAATTTCCACGTCGTACGCGGTGCGACGAAGGTGCTCGTCGCGTTCTCGAGCAATGACCAGATCGCCGGTACCGTCGTCGGCCTCGATCCGTCGACCGACATCGCCGTGTTGAAGATCGACACGCATGCGAGCGCGCTCACCCCGCTCGAGCTCGGTAACTCCGACGCCGTCCGCGTCGGCGACACGGTCTACGCGATCGGGAACCCATTCGGTTACGTGCGCACGCTGACGAGCGGGATCGTGTCGGCGGTGCAGCGCCAGATCAAGGCGCCCAACTCGCTGACGATCGACAACGTCATCCAGACCGACGCCTCGATCAATCACGGCAACTCAGGCGGCCCGCTGCTCGACGCGGCCGGTCGGGTGATCGGCGTGACATCGCAGATCTATGCCGAGAACAGCCAGCAGGGGAATCTCGGCATCGGGTTCGCCGTCCCCGTCAACACGGTGCGCAACATCACCGCGCAGATCATCTCGACCGGCAAGGTCGCCCACGCCTACCTCGGTGTGTCGACGGTGGCGATCACGAGGCAGCTCTCGAAGCTCTACAACCTGCCGAGCGCAGGCCTGCTCGTCGGGTCGGTCGACGGCAACGGCCCGGCCGAGAAAGCCGGGCTGGTCGGTGGCACCACGGATGTGGTCGTGGGCGGCGAGAGCTACCGGTTGGGCGGAGATGTGATCATCACCGTCGACGGCGCTCCGGTCTCGGCGTTCGGGCAGTTGCGCGACGCGATCGCACGCAAGAAGCCGGGCGACAAGATCAAGCTCGGCACCGTCCACAACGGCAGCGTGAAGTCAGTCACCGTCACGCTTGGCCAGGCGCCCGGGGGCTGACGCAGCCCCCGTCCTGGGCGCGCTCCTAACAACCGCTTCACACTCGCTACCTTGTCCCGGATGGAGCGCGGGCACATCGTTCTCGAGCACACGCACGTCGTGGAGGAAGAGGAGCTCTGGATCGACGAGGACGCCGACCACAACGGGTGGTTCTGCGTCCGCACCGACCCGTTCCCGTGTCCGGCGGCGGGGTGCACGTTCGTCGCCGACTTTATGACGGCTGCGCACCTGATCCTCGTCTGGGAGACGCTCGACGATCCGAACCTCTTGAAGCACGCCGCGCGGGCGCGCGACGTCGGCCGGAACCCGCGTGTGACCGGCTACCGCACCGAGTACGGGCTCAGCGCTTCGTACTACGCGTGGATCGCCGCAGGTCGCCCCGTGCACGGCGTCAAGCAGGCGGCGTCCTAGCTGACGGTGGTCCTTCGTTGATCGCGTGCGATGGGCGTGCTCATGCAAGGACGCAGGGAGTGTTCGTATCGGGTCATACGGGCGCGACCGAGGACGCCGCATGAGTGCGCTCAGCGTGCGCGAGCGACTCAAGGTTCACCGTCGGCTAGGCGCAACATGATCGAACAGCACTTCGGCGAATCGAGCCCCTTCTCGCTCGGGGTCGAAGAGGAGCTGATGATCCTCGACGCCGTGACGTTCGAGCAGGTCGCCGCGGTCGACAAGATCCTGAGCGGGGTTGAGGGCATGGACCTGCCCGGCGGCGTGAAGACGGAGCTGTTCGCGTCGGTCTTCGAGACGAACACCAACGTCTGCGCGACGGTCGGCGAGGTCGACGAGGCGCTGCCGGTGCTCCGGCACGCGGCAGCGGCCGCGGCCGCGCGGGAAGGGCTCGCGATCGGCGCCGCGGCGACGCACCCGTTCGCGCTCCCCGAGGCACAGCCGATCGTCAAGGAGGAGCGCTACGTGACCTTCGTCGGCTACGGCGGCATCACTGTGCGCCGGCAAGGGGTGCAGGGCCTGCACGTGCACATCGGCATGCCGTCAGCCGAGGAGTGCTGGCAGTGCCTCGATGCGATCGTGGCGTGGCTGCCCGTCGTGCTCGCGCTCTCCGCCAACTCGCCCTGGTATGCGGGCGCGCTCAACGGAATGGCCTCGAATCGCGCGCCCGTGCTCGCCGAGCTGCCGCGAGCCGGAGTGCCGCCGGCGTTCGCTTCGTATGCGGAATGGGAGGCGTGGGTCGAGCGCCTCGTACGGCTCGGCGTCACTGAGGACTACACGCGCATCTGGTGGGACGTGCGCCCCCATCCAAAGCTCGGCACGCTCGAGGTGCGTGTTCCCGACCAGCCGACCGACGTGCACCTGTCAGCTGCGTTCACCGCGGTCCTGCAGGCGCTGTGCGCGACGGCACTCGCAGGCGGGCTGCCTCGCGATCAGAGCGCGCTCGGCGACCGGGGGCGGGCCGACTACGTCCAGAACCGCTGGTCGGCTGCGCGCTTCGGGCCGCGCGCGAAGCTCTTGCATCCCGACGGGCAGAGCTACGTCCTGGCGACCGAGCTCGCCACCGAGCTACTTGCGCTGGTGCGGCCCGCGGCGCGTGAACTGGGCGGCGAGGCGTTCCTCGACCGCATCGACCCGAGCAGCTGTGAGGCCGACCTCCAGCTCACGAGCGACACCGCCCAGGGAGCGACGGCGGACATCGTGACCCGGACGCTCGCTCAGTCGAGCGTCCGGCTAGGCTAGGTTCGTGGCCACCGTCACGGAGACGATCCAGGTCAGCGGCATCCGCTGTGAGAAGTGCGTGATGCGCCTCGCGGGAACGCTCGAAGGCACCGAAGGCCTGGAGTCGGCGAACGCCAACCTGATGGGCCAGGTCACGCTCTCCTACGACGACGAGCGCACCACCAGGGATGCGCTCGTCGAAGTCATGTCTCGCGGCGGGTTCCGCGAGCAGCTCTTCGTCTAGTCGAGGTTTGCTGTCGTGCCGCCCGGGTCGGCGGCGTTGGCCTGCCGCTCGCGCACCGCAGGCACCCTGTTCGGGTCGTGCTCTTCGAGCACCTCGAGGCGCTCGACCGGCGCCGGCTTCACCCCCGCGCGGAGCGCATCCGTCTCGGCGTTCTCGAGCCCGTCCGGATCGGGATCGAACTCGAACGGTCCGTCGAGGCCGTAGTGCAGCCGGACCGCTGAGCAATCCCAGTTCTCGAGGTCGACCTTCGGCGAATCGTCGACCACGTCCTTCGTCACGGTCGCCCGCAACACGCCGTCGACCTCGTGCAGGAAGTCGCGCGGGATCGCGTGCTTTGCCTTGAAGATGTGGCCGGTCTCGATGACCACGCAGTTGTCGCGTTCCGCGACGACGGTTCCGAGCTTCTGGTCGTCGCTCGTGACGACGGTCTGGTGTTCCAATTCGACCTCCCCGATCTGGCTGTCACCTACCTTCCTTTCCAACATTAAGAA
>JAOPYY010000236.1 GCA_025964395.1 Actinomycetes bacterium
GCAGCACCGGACAGCACTGCGCCGAGCGCGGTCACGTCCTGCTCGGTGACGAGCCCCGCTTCGACCGCGTGCGCCAGCTCGCCACCGTGGCTCGCCTGCTCCCACTCGTCGCAGAACAGCCGTGCGCGCGCGAGCTCGGGACCTGCCATCTCGGCCTTGCCGGGGCCGTCGGCGCCCATCAGCGAGACGTGCTGGCCGGGACGCAGCGTTCCTTCGCCGATCAGGACCTCGTGACCGGGCGTCACCGTGATGAGGAGGTCGGCCGCCAGCGCCTCCTCGAGCGACGGAGCGAGTTGCGCACCGAGCTCCTGCGCGACGTGCCTCGCGCGGCCCTCGTTGAGATCCCACACACTGACCGGCCGGCCGCGCGCGAGGAACGTCCGCGCAGCAGCGCGTCCGTTGACGCCTGCGCCGATCACGGCGGCCGTGACCGAGTCTGCGCGACCGAGCGTCTCCGCAGCGAGCACCGCGGCTGCTCCGGTACGCAACGCGGTCACCGACGCCGCATCGAGCACCGCGCGCAGCTGTCCGTTCTCCGCGTCGGAGACGAGCACGACGCCCGTCACCGTCGGTAGGCCCTGCAGTGGGTTGCCCGGGAACGACGTCACCCACTTCAAGAGCGCGTGCCCACCGCCGAGCGCCGGCATCGCGCGGAAGTCGCCCGCGGGATAGTTCGTGACATAGACCTTCGGCGGCATCGTCCACTCGCCGCGCGCGTGTGCAATGAACGCGTCGCGCACCGCCTCGACCGCGCGGTCCGGCGACACCGCCTGCTCGACGTGCCGGCCGGTGAAGACGGGAACCCCGGTCAACTGCGCTCCGTCGAGCCTACGCTCACAGCGCCTTGACGCCGGCCGCGAGCTTCGCGACGGACTCCTTCGCGTCCCCGAACAGCATCACGGTCTTCGGGTCGACGAACAGCGGGTTCTCGATCCCTGCGAAGCCCGGAGCCATCGAGCGCTTGAGCACGACGGTCGCCTGCGACTGGTCGACGTTCAGGATTGGCATTCCGTAAATCGGACTGCCGTGGTTATTGCGCGCGTCCGGGTTGACGACGTCGTTCGCTCCGATCACGAGCGACACGTCAGTGCGCGAGAACTCGGCATTCGCCTCATCGAGCTCCTTGAGCTGCGGATAGGGCACGTTCGCTTCCGCGAGCAGCACGTTCATGTGGCCGGGCATGCGGCCGGCGACCGGGTGGATCGCGTAGGTCACTTCGATGCCCTTCGCCTCGAGCACGTCCGCGAGCGCGTGCACGTCGTGCTGCGCCTGCGCGACCGCCATCCCGTAGCCCGGGACGATCACGACCTTGCTCGCGTACGCGAGCATCACCGCGACGTCGTCGGCCGTCGCTGAGCGGACGGTGCCGCCGCCGGCGCCCGCCGTCGCAACATCGCCTGCGCTGACCTGGCCGAACGCCCCGAAGAGCACGTTCGCGATCGAGCGGTTCATGGCGCGGCCCATCAGCAGCGTCAGCATCGTGCCGGAGGCGCCGACGAGCATGCCGCTGACGATCAGCACGTTGTTCGAGAGCTCGAAGCCGGTGGCCGCGGCGGCGAGACCGGTGAACGCATTGAGGAGCGAGATGACGACCGGCATGTCGGCGCCGCCGATCGGCAGCACGAACATCACGCCGAAGACGAGTGCGCCGGCGATCAGCGCCCAGAGCAGCCACTGCTTTTCCGAGCCGGTGAGGATCGCTGCACCAAGACCGAGGCAGCCGAGGAACACCGCTGCGTTGACGAGCTTCTGGCCCGGATAGGTGATCGGGCGGCCCTTGATCAGCTCTTGCAGCTTCGCGAACGCGATCAGCGAGCCGGAGAACGAGATCGAGCCGATCAGCGCAGAGAGCAGGATCGAGACGGAGATGTCTCCCTGGATCCGGCCGGGCGGAGGGGCGAGCTCGTGGAACTCCGCGAGCGCGACCAGTGCTGCCGCGCCGCCACCGACGCCGTTGAACAGCGCCACCATCTGCGGCATCGCGGTCATCTTCACGCGCCGCGCGCCGACGAGCCCGAACGCGCTGCCGATCGCCGCCGCGACGGGCATCTCCCAGCTGATGTGCACGCCCGACTTGACCAGCGTCGCGACGATCGCGACCGTCATCCCGAACGCGCCGATCCAGTTGCCGCGCCGTGCGGTCGCGGGCGACGACAGGAACTTGAGCGCGAGCACGAAGCACACGATCGTGACGAGGTACAGCAGGTTGACGGCGTTGGTCCCCATCAGTCCATCAGTCCTTGGGCTTCGCCTGTGGCTTCTTCTTGAACATCTCGAGCATGCGGTCTGTGACGACGAAGCCACCGACGACGTTCGCAGCAGCAAGCGCGACGGCGACGAACCCGACGATGCGGATCAGACCGTCTTGCTGCGCGGAGCCGGCGACAATCAGGGCGGCGACGATCACGATCCCGTGGATCGCGTTCGTGCCCGACATCAGCGGCGTGTGCAGCATCGTCGGCACCTTCGAGATCACCTCGATGCCGAGGAAGATCGCGAGCACCAAGACCGTCAACTCGGCAACAAGGGTCGCCGTGTGACTCACGCTGATACCTCGCGACGTGTGACGCTGGAGCCGGAAATGATCTCGTCGTCCCAGTCGATCACGAGCTGGCCGTCGGACACGAACAGTCCGACGAGGGACGCGACGTTCCGCGAGAGCAACTGGCTCGCGTGCGTCGGCATCGTCGAGGGCAGGTTGGTCGTCCCAACGATCGTCACACCGCTCTCGACGATCTCGGCGCCCGGCTCGGTCAGCTCGCAGTTGCCGCCCGATTCTGCGGCGAGATCGACGATCACCGATCCGGGGCGCATCGCGCGCACCGCTTCCGCGGTGATCAGTTTCGGCGCGGGCCGACCCGGGATCGCCGCGGTCGTGATCACGGCGTCAAACGTGGGGATGCGCTTCTGCAGCTCGGCCTGCTGTGCCGCTTGCTGTTCCGGCGTCAGTTCGCGGGCGTAGCCGCCTTCGGTCTCCTCGCCGCTGACGCCGACGTCGAGAAACGTCGCGCCGAGCGACTCGACCTGCTCGCGCACGGCGGGGCGCACGTCGAACGCGGACACGACAGCGCCCAGCCGCCGCGCCGTCGCGATCGCCTGCAGCCCGGCAACGCCTGCGCCGAGCACGAGCACCTTCGCGGGCGGGATCGTCCCGGCAGCAGTCATCAGCATCGGCAGGAAGCGGGGGAGACGGTCGGCGGCGATCAGCGCGCCCTTGTAGCCCGAGACCGTGGCCTGCGAGGAGAGCGCGTCCATCGACTGCGCGCGCGTGATGCGCGGGATCGACTCGAGCGCGAACGCGTGCACGCCCGCCGCGGCGAGCCGCTCGACTCCCGCGGTGTCGGTCAGCGGCTGGAGGAACGCGATCAGCACCTGACCTTCGCGCAACTTCGCAGTCTCGTCGGGAGTTGGCGATGCAACTTTCGCCACGACATCCGCGCTCCACGGATCGCCGATCTGCGCGCCCGCCTCGGTGTACGCGGCGTCGGGGAAGCCCGCCGCGTCGCCCGCGCCGGCCTCGACGAGCACGTCGACGCCGTCGCCGAGTCGCGCGACCGTCTCCGGCACGAGCGCAACGCGCCGCTCGTCCGAGCTCGTCTCCTTGGGAATTCCTAAACGCATGGCGGGCTGACGCTACCGGAAGCGTCGGCGCTTACACTGCGCCGCGTGACGCACCTGTTGAATTCGTACGGTCTCGTGCTGCTGTTCGCAGTGATCGCGGCGGAGTCGGCAGGCGTCCCGTTGCCCGGCGAGACCGCGCTGATCGCCGCTTCGATCCTTGCCGCACAGGGCCACTACTCGATCGTCTCGGTGATCGTGGTCGCGGCGTCTGCAGCGATCATCGGCGACAACGTCGGCTACTGGATCGGCCGCACCGGCGGACGGAAGTTGCTCGAGCGCTGGGGCCCGATCAGGCGCTATGCGGAGCGGGCGATCCCGCCGGGCGAGCGCTTCTTCCAGAAGCACGGCGGCAAGACGGTCTTCATCGGTCGCTTCGTCGCGGTGCTGCGTGTCACGGCGGCGTGGCTCGCCGGCATTACGCACATGACGTGGTGGCGGTTCTTCCTCTGGAACGCCACCGGTGGCATCGTGTGGGCGACCGGAGTCAGCCTGCTCGCCTATTACTTCGGCAAGGCGGCAGCCGACGGGGTCCAGACCTACGGCATCTATGCCCTGGTCGCGATCGTGGTCGCCGCCGCGATCGCGTTCCTCGGCATGCGGTTGCTGAAGAAGCGCGTCGAGCCGAAGTGATGTCCTGGGCTCGCTCGCAGGGATCTGTCGTTCGAGGCGGAACCAGGTGAGGCCGATGGGGACGGCTTTGAAACTGACGCAGGAGCTGGTGCTGCGCGATCCGGACAACGCAGGGCATGCGACCCGCGTCACGGAGCTCGCGCTGCGGCTCGCTGCCGCGCTGGACGTGAGCCCGGAACGCGTCGAGGCGATCAAGTCCGGCGGACCTCTGCACGACATCGGCAAGCTCGAGCTCGACCGCGCGATCCTCGACAAGCCCGGAGCGCTTGATCCCGAGGAGCTCGAGGAGATCCGCGCGCACCCCGAGCTCGGCGCGCGCATGCTTCTGGGCGTCAAGTCGCTGCGCCCGTCGCTGAACTGCGTGCTCCATCACCACGAGCGCTGGGACGGCGACGGCTATCCGTCGGGGCTGGGCGGCGAGGCGATCCCGCTCGAGGCGCGGATCCTGGCAGTCGCCGATGCGTACGACGCGATGACGTCGGAGCGGCCCTACCGCAGTCCGCGCACGCGCGAGGAAGCGCTGGCCGAGGTCGAGCGGTGCGCCGGGTCGCAGTTCGACCCGCACATCGCGCGCGTGTTCCTGACGCTCTAAAGGCTCGACCAGACCTCGAGCTTCGTCTTCGTGCGACGGATCACCTCGTCGGTGTACTCCGTCGTCGACGAATGCCCGCTGAGGTCGGCCGTCTTGATGCCGTGCGCGACGGCTTCGAGTGCTGCCTCGCGAATCGCGCGGCCCGCGGTCTGTCCTTCGTCCGTCTGGGAGAGCAGCGCCGCGACGGCGAGGATCATCGCCATCGGGTTCGCGACGTTCTTGCCCTGGAGCGCCGGGGCCGTGCCGTGCGCGGCTTCCGCCATCAGCGCGGTCGGCTCGAAGTCGTCGCCTTCGAACGCGACGAGCATCGACTCGGAGCCGGCGATCGAGCCGAACAGCGGGAGCACGAGGTCGGAGAGGATGTCGCCGTCGCGGTTCAGCGCCGGGATCACGAGCGGGTCGCCCGTCGACGCGACAAGCAGCGCGAAGGTCGCGTCGATCAGCTGCGGCTCGTACGGCACGTTCGGATGCCGCGCTGCGGACGCGTCCATCTCTTCCTTGAGCATTCCCTCGTACGTGGGGGAGACGGTGTACTTCGGACCGCCGAAGACCTTCGCGCCCGTCCGCTCCGCTTCGCGGAACGCGAACTCGGCAACTGCACGGCAGACCGTACGCTCGATCCGCTCCGTGCGGAATGCGACCTCGGAGTCGCCCTCGCCCTCACGCCACTCCTCCGCGCCGTAGGCGTCGCCAACCGCCATCCGCACGACCGAGATTGGCGCGTGCACTCCGCCGAGGGGAACCACGCCGGGAATCCGGCGGCCGGTGCGGACGATCACCTTGCCGCCGATCTCCTCGCGCAGGATCCGGTTCGGCGAGCCGACGTCGTCGCGTGTCTCGGGCGTCACCGTCGCGGCCTTCAGCCCGAGCCCGTGCTCGCGGATCGCGCGCGCGGCCCGGTGCACGATCTCGTTGTTCGTCTCACGTCGCTTCTCGAGTGAGAGGTCGTAGCGGGGGAGCGACACCTCGAGCCCGATCACGTCGGGCGTGAGCAGGCGGAGCGATTCCTCGAGCAGTTCCTGCCCCGTCTGGTCGCCCTCGAGGACGACGATCGTTTCGAGCTTCATCGGCGGCGAAGACTAGCGACGGCCCTCGGGCAGTACCCGGCTAGGCGAACGATCGAGGATTTTCAGCCCGCATTTGCGCACGATTCGGGCGCGCGAGATCGACCTCGACCACGAGGAGCAGGCCACATTGAGCCTCCTGCGCTCCTGGCGAATTCGCGCCGCGTGTGCTGCGGCGTAAACTGGGAGCGGAAATCCATTTCGGGAGGAGATTTACGTGGCTCGGAAAACCATTCTGGTTTGCGACAACTGCGGCAAAGAGGTCGACGAGTCGCAGGGCGCGGTCCT
>JAOPYY010000279.1 GCA_025964395.1 Actinomycetes bacterium
AGGAGGTGGTCCGGCGTTGGAGATTTCAAGTACGGGCAGTGGAGGTACCAGCTCGTAGAGGCGTGTCCCCGTGACCTGACGGGAATCGTCTAGCCAGCGTGGGGGACTCGCATACGCGCCGCCTTAACCGGCCGGAAGCGCCTCTACGAAGTCCAAGCTGGTTACCGCATTGAAGGGCCCCTCACCGGGGCCCTTCGTGTTTTCTGGCTGTGCTTCGTGTTGGGCCTTTCATCTTTAATCCCACGGTGAACAGGATCGAGTGGGTGATCGAGAACTGCCGGCTGCTCGCCGCGATCGGCGAGGAGCACGAACGGACGCAGCCCTTCGCTGGGCTGACGATCGGGACCGGGATCCACCTCGAACCGAAGACGGTGGCGCTGCTCCTGACGTTGCAGCGCGGCGGTGCCGCAGTTGTGGCGACCGGGAACCTCAACACGACCCAGCAGTCCGCAATCGACTATCTGTCCGCGCGCGGCGTGCGCGTGATCGGTGGTCCGACGAGCGATCCGGCCGAGCACGACCGCTACCTCTGGGAACTCGTTCGCGCGCGGCCGCAGTTGCTGCTCGACAACGGCGGGGATCTTTTCGTCCGCTATCTCGAGGAGCCGTACGACGGGCTGCTCGGTGGCACGGAGGAGACGACCTCGGGCCGTATGCGCCTCGAGCCGTTGCGCGACCGCATCGGCCTACCGGTGCTCGTGATCAACGACAGTCCGATCAAGCAGTTCGCCGAGAACCGTCACGCGGTCGGTCAGAGCGTGCTCGAGTCGTTCATGCGCATCACGAACAAGTCCACCAACGGCAAGCGCGTGACCGTGTTCGGCTACGGCGCGTGCGGCAAGGGCGTCGCAGCGAACTTCCGCAACGCGTACTCAATCGTATCCGTGGTCGAAAGAAATCCAATCCTGCGGCTCGAGGCGATGCTCGACGGCTTCTTGGTTCCCGATCGCGACGAAGCGCTGCGCACCGCAGACGTCGTGATCACCGTCACCGGCGCGGAAGGTGTCGTGACCGGCGCCGATCTCCCACTCCTGAAGGACGGCGCGATCCTCGCGAACGCCGGGCACTTTCCCTGGGAGATCGATGCCGCGGGGTTCGAAGCCGCCGCGGGCGGTCGCGTCACGGTGCTCACGGGCGGACACATGGTCAACCTCGCGGGACCGCACCCGCTCGGCAACTCGATCGAATCGATGGATCTCGGCTTCGCGCTGCAGGTCCGCTGCCTCGAGGCCGTGGCAACGGGGGCCGCCGGCCCCGAGTCGTGCGTCGTCCCGGTGCCGCGCGCGATCGACGAAGCCGTCGCGGACGCGTTCGTCGCGCTTTAAGCGGACCGGCGGATCTGCTCTTCGAGCGAGACGAGCGGGAGCTGGAAGGTGTCGACGGCATCGGAGCGCGAGGCGGCGTTGTCGCCCGCTTCGATCATCGCGATCTGGTCGGTGGTCAGCGGGGCGCCGGGCGCCCACTGGGTCAGCTTCGCGCCGGTGCGCGCGAGCGCCGTCGGGATGTGCACGAGCTTGCGCCGTTTCCCGAGCACCTTGGCGATCTTCAGGTAGAGCTCGTTCCAGGTCACGACGTCGGGGCCGCCGATCTCGAACGTGCGGTTCGCAGCCTGCGGATGGTCGACGCCGCGCGAGAAGTACTCGGCCACGTCCTCGACCCAGATCGGCTGGATGCGCTGCAGGCCCGAGCCGATCACCGTCACGACCGGCGAGTAGCGCACTTGCTTGATGAAGAGCGGCAACGCGCCGCCGTCGCGCCCGAAGACGAAGCTCGGACGGAAGATCGTGTACTCGAGGCCCGATCGCGCTGTCTCCTGCTCCATCGCCCACTTCGCGCCGAAGTAGGGGACGGTGTCCTTCGTCGTTTCGCTCGTGCCGAGCGCGCTCATCAGGACGAACCGCTCGACGCGAGCATCTTTTGCTGCGGCAATCAGTTGAGCAGTGCCCTGCGTCATCACGCGGTGGAAGTCACTCGGGCTGCCCTTGAGGATCGCGACGAGGTGGACGATGTGCGTACAGCCGTCGACCGCGGCGCGCAGGCTCGCGGGATCCGTGACGTCGCCTCTCACGAGCTCGGCGCCCCACGCCGCGAGCTGTGTTGCGCGCTCGGGGTGCCGAACGAGCGCTCGCACCTCGCGACCTTGCGCGCGCAGAGCGTGCACCACCTTTGGTCCGATGAAGCCGGTGCCGCCGGTGACGAGAACCTTCATTGATCCTCGGAACGCTGTTCGAAGTTCTTCCAGTAGCGGCTCGGCGTCGGGCCGCGCTGGCCCTGGTACTTCGAGCCGAGCGAGCCGGTGCCATACGGCGTGGACGTCGCTTCCGTGAGCTGCATGAATGAGATCTGCCCGATCTTCATCTCGTGGTAGATCGTGATCGGAAGGTTCGCGACGTTGGAGAGCTCGAGCGTCACGTGCCCGTCCCAGCCCGGGTCGATGAACCCGGCGGTGGAGTGGATCAGGAGCCCGAGCCGGCCAAGACTCGATTTCCCTTCCAGCCGCGCAACCAGGTCGTCGGGCAGCGACACGCGCTCGAGCGTCGAGCCGAGGACGAACTCGCCGGGGTGGAGGATGAACGGCTGGTCGCCCTGGATCTCGACCTCCTCCGTCAGCTCCTCCTGCGGCTGCTTGACGTCGATGTACGGGTAGCGCG
>JAOPYY010000280.1 GCA_025964395.1 Actinomycetes bacterium
GGCCGGCGGCTGCTGATCGTGTCGAGGAGCGCGCGTGTCGCGGCGCTCGGCCGGCGGACCGTCGGGACGGCGAGCGCGACGTTCAGAAGCGGGGTGTGGCGACGGATCGGCACCGTTCGCAGCTCCGGGTCGTTGACGAACGACGGTGGCAGGAGAGCAATGCCGAGGCCGACGGCGACCATGCGCACGAGGTCGAGTGTGTCATCGACCTCCATCGTGACCGCCCGCCGCACGCTTGCGGACGCGAAGGCCGTGTCGACGGCATCGCGAATGCCCCACCCGGCCGGGAAGTCGACGAACGTCTCGTCCGCGAGATCATCGAGCTCGACCGCGTCGCGGGCTGCCAGCAGGTGGTCATTGCGGCATGCCAGTTCGATAGCCTCGCTCGCGATCGCCGTAAGCTCGAGCCCTGGTGCGCGCCGCTCGGGCAACGCCAGAATCGCGACGTCGAGCTCGCCGTTGCGCACGCGGTCGGCAAGCTCGGCCGAGCCACCCTTCGCGTGCCGGAGGTGCAACTCCACGAGCGGGTGGTCGCGGTGGAACTCCGCGAGTAGCAGCGGCACGTCGATCACCCGCAGCATCTGCATGACGCCGACCGTCAGCCGGCCGCGTAGTCCGCCGCTCACGACGTCGATGGCGTCGCGCGCACTCGCCGCGGCGGCGAGGGTCGCGCGCGCCTCGGGCAGGAGCAGGTGTCCCGCTTGGGTCAGATGCACCCGCTGTGTCGTGCGTTCGAACAGTTCGACGCCGAGCTCGCGCTCGAGGCTCCGGATCGACGCGGAAACGGCGGATTGCACGATGTGGAGGCGGCGCGAGGCACGGGTGAAGCTGCCCTCCTCGGCGACGGCGACGAAGTGGTTCAGGTGGCGCAGCTCGATCTCGGCCTCCGTGTGGCTATCTGCACGGCAGCTAGAGCTTAGGTGAGCAATGCGGTGCGATCGCTGACGCCGGACACCTCGGTGTGATTCACCGACAGCTACAGCGCGTCGGGGGCCGGCTGCGCGTACGGGCCTGCACGGCCGGCGACCGAAAGGTGTTCGCGCGCGGTCGCCGGCCTGAGCAGGGGGCGCAGGCCCGCCAGAACGCCGGGCACCAGAGCGCCGGCGAAGATCAGCAGCGCAACTTGCGGCGCCACCACTTGCGTGAGGATTCCGAGGCCGATCACGGGCACGGCCAGCCCGGCGTAGGCGGCCAGGAACAGGCCGGCCAGCGCCTCGGCGCGGTGATCGTCGATGGAGATCGCCGCCACCGTGATGATCGCGCCCTTGAACAGGCCGCCGACGGCGGCGCCCATGACCGCGCCGCCGAGCAGGAAGAGCGCGAGGCTCGGGCTCGGAAGCCAGACCGAGATGACGAGCAGCGCCGATCCGCCGAGCATCCCCGCCGCCCCGAGTGCGATGAGCTGGCGGCGCGTCCGTGTGGCGAAGATCAGCTGCGAGAATGCGGCCGCCGCAGCCACCAGGAACGCCGCCGCGCCGGCCAGGGCGCGAGAGCGATCGCCGAGCACGCCCGCGAGGAACTGGGGCGCAAGCGACGTGAACAGGCCGAGTGCCGCGAAGGCGACGATCGCTGCGCCGGAGGCCCCGAAGAATGCGCCGCGTGCCTGGGTCGGTACCGAGACACGCTGCGGCCGATACGGCGGCAACGTCTCGCGCGTCTCGCGCGTCTCGGGCGTCAGAGCGACCAGCAGCGTCGCCACGACGAGCAGCCCGAGAAAGACGGCGAACGGCACGGTCAGCGGCCCCGCGACCCACTGGGCGAGCGCGCCCGCGACGAGCGGGCCAAGACCGATGCCGCCGAGGTTCGCAGCAACGGCGACGACCTCAGCCCGGCGCCCCGCCGCGCTGGGGCGGTGGTGCGCGTGGAGCTCGGCCAGCCACGCCGTGGCCGTCGCGGCGACCATGCCGATGCCCAGCCCGGAGACGATGCGGGCGACCAGCAGCCCGGGCAGGTCGCGCCAGAAGAGGAACAGCACCGCGCTGAGCGCGTTCAGCAAGAGCGCCGGGATCAGCAACCGTCTGCGGCCGTAGCGGTCCGAGAGATGGCCCGCGAGGAACAGCGACGCGATGACGCCCAAGGCGTAGACCGCGAAGACCACGGTGATGGTGAGCGAGCCAAAGCCGTCACGGACGGCGTAGAGGCCGTAGAGCGGCGCGGGCACCGCGGAGAAGCCCATCACAACCATGAATGCGAATGCGACGGCCCAGAAGCCCTGGTTGTGGGGAAGCCGAACGGACGACATGTACCCATGATTGCGGCCACAACCATTCGCGCGCCACGCATAAAACGACTGAAGGTCATCACGGTTGGAGATGACCAGGAAGGCATTCGCGCGAGGGGCCTAACCGGTTCTCTCGACTCCCGACGTCGAGGATCGGTTAGACACCAACGATGAAGTTCGAGCATGTTCTCGTCGTTGGCGCCGGGCAGATGGGTGGCGGGATTGCCCAGGTGATCGCCGCCTCAGGTCGCCGCGTCTCGCTGCACGACCCCTATCCGGGCGCCGTCGAGCGCGGGCTGGAGGCGATGCGCAAGAGCCTGACGAAGCTCGGCGCCGACGTGGAGGAGACACTCGCGCGTGTCGAGCGGGTCGACGATCTCGTCGAGGCCGATCTCCTGATCGAGGCGATCGTCGAGGATCAGAGCGAGAAGGAGGCCCTTTTCCGCCGCGCGGACGACCTGCTGCCCGAGACCGCGATCCTCGCGTCGAACACGAGCTCGATCCCGATCACGTCGATTGCCGCGGTGACGCGACGGCCAGAGCGCGTGATCGGCATGCACTTCTTCAACCCGGTCCCGGTGCTGAGGCTCGTCGAGGTGATCCGGGCAGTGCAGACCTCCGACGACACCGCGGCGGCGATCGTCCAGCTGGCGCGTGACCTCGGCAAGGAGCCGGCCGAGGTGCGCGACTTTCCGGGTTTCGTCTCGAATCGGATCCTGATGCCGTTCATCAACGAGGCGGCCTATGCGCTGATGGAGGGCGTCGCGGAGCCCGAGGCGATCGACACGATCGCGAAGCTCGGGTTCGCACATCCGATGGGACCGCTCGCGCTGGCCGACCTGATCGGGCTCGACACGTGCGTGGCGATCATGGAGGTACTGCACAACGGGCTCGGAAACCCGAAGTACGCGCCGTGCCCCCTGCTCCGCCAGTACGTGCAGGCGGGACGGCTCGGCCGGAAGTCAGGCCGCGGCTTCTACGCCTACTGAGAGAGCGGCACTCGCGGCGGCGAACACGTCGTCGTCGACGGAGTATGCGCTCGTGAAGTCGACTGCGCCGTTCACTTCGAGCACAACCCAGGTGCCGAGGTCGGCGGGCAGAAGATCGACGCCGACGAGATCCCCCCTGATCGCGTCGGCTGCGGCTACGGCGATCGCACACGCGTCCGGCGGCGGCACGACCGTCTCGCGGCGTGCGCCGAGGGCGACGTTCGTCCGCCACTCTCCGGGCGCTGCGACGCGGCGCACGGCGCCGATCACGCGGCCGCGCGCAACGACGACGCGCAGGTCGTAGCCGCGCGGTGCGACAAGCTTCTGCGCGACGCACCCGGTCGCGTCGAACCAGGGGCGCGTCTTCAGCTCGGCGAGTGAACGCTCGATCGCGTCGTGGTCGTCGCAACGCAGCACGTCTTGTCCCCACGATCCGAAGCGCGGCTTGAGCACGATCGGCGGCTCGAGCTCCGGCGTGGGCAGCCACGGTGCGATGTGCACCGTGAACGGGTGCGACACGTGCGAGGCAAAGAGCGCCTCCGCGGTCGCCAGTTTGTCGTGAGCCGAGACGAGCGTCCGGCGGCCGTTGAGGACGGTCACGCCGGCGGCCGTGAGCCGGTCGAGCGCCCACAGTCCCGGCTCGATGCCGTCGAGCGTGGGGAGGACGTCAAGCCTGCCGAGTGCGACATCCCCGCGGCCCAGGCGCGCGACCGCCTGCGCGGGGGTCAAGACCGTTCCGAGCCGGGTGTTGGTCGGGGTGACGCGATGGGCGACCACAGCGAAGGTGCTCATAGCGCGGATATTCCGGGCTCAGAGCGCGCGTGGGAAGGGCTGGCGGCCACGCCGACGCCGGATCGTCGCCGCTTTGTAACCCTTGCCACGGGGCGCCGGACGTACCGTCGCCACAACCGCGCACCACGCTCTGCACGGGCGAGCCCGCCGCGGGGGTTGTTGCTTGGGGATGGACGGTGAGGCCCGGAGGGGTGTGGGGACACTCTCCGGGCCGCACTGTCACACATGTGAACGCGGGTCGCGCTTAGGATCAGGCGGTGCACACCTTCGTGGAACGCGAGCTCAAGCTCGAGTCTCCCGCCGACTTCGTCATGCCGCCGCTCAATGGCGAGCCGCTCGAACGACGTCTGTTCACGTCCACGTACCACGACACGCCCTCGCGCTCGCTCGCGCGCGCAGGAATCACCTTGCGGCGGCGGGTCGAGAACGGGCTTTCCAGCTGGCAGCTGAAACTGCCGCGCGAGGACGGTCGCGCCGAGGTCTCCGCACCCGGCGGCCCTGCCGGCCCGCCTGCGGAGCTGCGCGCTCTGCTGCTTGCGCACCTGCGCCACGGCGAGCTCGAAGAGGTCGCGACGCTCCGCACTCGCCGGACCGGCGTGCGCGTCGGGAGCAGCGATCACCCCCTGGCGGACGTGACCCTCGACAGCGTCGACATCCTCGACGGCCGCAAGGCGCGCGGTGGCTTCGTCGAGCTGGAGATCGAGCTCGTTGACGGTGACCCCGCCGATCTCGAGCAGCTCGGGCGCACGCTGCGCAAGGCCGGTGCGAAGCGCTCGGACGGCCGCGCCAAGGTGATGCGCGTCCTGAAGGTCGTCGATGCGCAGCCGCTCGGCGCCAAGGCGCCGGCGCTCGAGCAGGTGCGGTACCTCCTTGCGGCCCAGTTGCGGGAGCTCGAGCGCCACGATCCGGGTGTTCGGTTGCGCGACGACATGGAGGACCTCCACCGTTTCCGGGTCGCGACGCGACGCTCACGCGCGATCATCCGCGCAACGCGGCCACTGCTCGCGGACACGCTTACGGCCCTCGGTGAGGATCTGAAATGGCTCGCGGGCGTGCTCGGGCCGGCGCGGGATCTCGACGTGCTGCTCGACCGTCTGCGAGCCGGTGCGCGGACGCTCGGACCCGACGAGCCGGGTGCCGAACTGATCATCGCGACGCTCGAAGAGGAGCGCGAGCGGCTGCACGATGCGGTGCTCTTTGCGCTTGCCGACGAGAGGTACTTTCGCCTGCTGGACACGTTTGCTGCGTCGATCGCGTCCCTGCCCGACCTCGACGCGCCCGGCGGCCTGCGCCCGCTCGCGACTGCCGAGCTGCGCAGGCTCGGCAAGGCTGCGCGCAAGCTCGGTGACGAACCCAGCGACGACGAGCTCCACACGTTGCGCATTCGCGCGAAGCGCGCGCGCTATGCCGCGGAGCTGGCCGAGGCCGGTCACGGCAACAAGGCGCTCTCGCGCTACCTCACTGCTGTGAAGGCGTTGCAAGACATGATCGGCGAGCACCAGGACGCGGTGGTCGCCGAGTCGAAGCTCCGCGGCATCGCGCACGCGAAGACCGCGATCGCTGCCGGGCGGCTGATCGAACGCGAGCGCGAGCGCCGCCGAGAGCGACGCAGTCACTACCCCGAAGCGCTCGCTCGAGCGCTTCGCCGAGGGAATGAGGCGCTCGCCTGATCGGCTGTCACCGCTCGTTCACACGTACGCTCGACGGGACCCACCACCAACGTGATTGGATCGGCTGAGATGACCGAGACCAAGACGAAGACGCACCACCACGTCGACCTCCAGGCCGGCGCGCTCGAGCGGAAGCGCAGGCGCGCACGCGCGCGCAGCGCGAACGTCGCCCGGCGCGCGATGCGCGCACGGCGCTCGGTCGTCGGCTAGCGCCGGAGCCGAGGTATGGCAGCCACGCGGACAGTGCTTGCCATCGATGTCGGCGGCTCGCACGTCAAGTTGCTGACCTCGGCCGAGACGGAGCCCCGGCGGTTCGACTCAGGACCACGCATGACTGCGCGCGCGATGGTGGAGGGCGTGCAGGTCGCCGGCGAGGGATGGTCGTGGGACGTCGTAAGCATCGGCATCCCGGCGCCCGTCCAAGGCGGTCGCGTGATCGCCGACCCGGTCAATCTCGGGGCCGGCTGGGCGGGCTTCGACTACCAGACTGCGTTCGGTAAGCCGACGAGAGTCGTCAACGACGCGGCCATGCAGGCGATCGGAAGCTACGAGGGCGGCCGTATGTTGTTCCTCGGGCTCGGGACCGGCCTTGGGTCGGCGCTGATCGCCGAGGGAGTCGTCGAGCCGCTCGAGCTCGGACATCTGCCATATCGAAAGTCCACCTTCGAGGATTACGTCAGCGAGCGAGCGCGAGCGCGTCGAGGGACCAAGAAGTGGAAGAGCGCGGTGTTCGATGTCGTTACGCGCCTCGCCGCGGCAGTCGAGTCCGACTACGTGGTGCTCGGCGGCGGCGACGTAAAGCGTCTCGATGAGTTGCCGGATAACTGTCGTCGCGGCGCGAACGAGAATGCCTTCACGGGCGGTTTCCGGCTCTGGGACCCCGACTGGGCGTCCCGCGCAGTCTCCGACTGATGCCGTTGCTGCTCGTCCGCCATGCCTCGGCGGGAGACCGCGACGCGTGGGAGGGCGACGATCGCGAGCGTCCGCTCGACGAGCGCGGGCGCAAGCAGGCCGAGGATCTCGTCGAGCGGCTGGAGCTGTATCCAATCGAGGCGATCCTCTCGAGTCCCGCCCGGCGGTGCGTCGAGACGGTCGAGCCGCTCGCTCGCTCGCGCGGTCTCGAGATCGAGCACCGACCGGAGCTGAGCGAGGAGCGACAGGGCGCCGAAGGTGTCGCGCTCGTCCGCTCACTGGCGGGCCGTGACGTCGTCGTGTGCGGCCACGGCGGGCTCGAGCACGCGCTGCCGGACGCGCCGGAGTGGAAGAAGGGCGCGGTGCTCGTCGTGGGACAGGCCCTTCAAGTGCTCGACGTGCTGTAGACCGCTCTGTCACCGAACGCTCACCGCATCGTGGCCGTGAGCTCCCCTAGCGTCGTGGACGACCCCACGAAGGGAGCCTCATGTTCGAGTACGGAGCAGAGCAACACCATCTCCTCGCAATGGTCGAAGCAGCGCAGCGCGCAGGACGGTCGGAGCACGAGATCACGGCGATCGTCGACCGCTACTTCGGCGAAGGCGCGTCACGTCACCTGGGGCTGGTTGAAGAACCCAGCCTCGTGCGCCGGCTGATCACGCGCGCGAGCCTGAAGCGCGCGGCTTAGAGGCTTGATGTGGAACTGCGTGGTCGCGGGGATGGCTCAGACCAAGCAGGTCGTTCGGGTCGGGCGTAGGGCATAGCGGTGTCTACGTTCAAGCACGACCCGGGCGAGATGCGCCGCGTCTGAGCCACCAGCCGCGAGTGCGCGTGCGTTTCACATCAAGTCTCTAGTTCAGGCCGCGGCGCGCCGCTCGCTCAACTCGAGCAGCGCGCCTTCGCGCAGCCCGGCGCGCGCGACCTTGAGCGGTGTGCCGAGTCGGCGCTGAATCTCCGAGAGGATCAGTGCGCCCGCCGCCATCGTGCGCACGCGGTCCGGGTCGACACCGTGCTTCCGGATCAGGTCAGCAGACGACGTGGTCCCGAGCAGCTCGATCACGCGCGCGAGCTCGTCCGCTCCGAGCCTGCTCCCTGCAAGCCGCTTGAGCGCGCGGGCGCTGCCGCCGACGGCGAGCGTCGTGCGTGGCGCCGGTGCATCGAAATCCTCGAGGTAGCGCTCGACCTCGGCCCGTGCGGAGGCGAGTGCTTCGAGCCCGGGCGGGTCGCCACCGAGCAGGCGGCTGGTGAGGCGCTGGGAGCCGATGTCGATCGACCGCGCCCACACGGGGCCGTGGCGGCGTGACCCCACGACGACCTGGGCGGAGCCTCCACCGACATCGACGACTGCTACGAGCCGGCCGGCCGGCGGCGCAGCCACCGACAGCGCACCACTGAAGGCGAGTAGGCCTTCCTCGACGGACGTGAGGATCCGCGCGTGGCAGCTTCCGGCGGCTCCGAGCGCTACGAGCAGCTCCACGCCGTTCTCCGCTTGCCGGCCCGGGCTCGTGATCAGGACCTCGAGGTCGGTGGCTCCTTCGGCGCGGGCCAGGTCCGCGTAGCGCTCGACGACCTCGACCGTCTCTTCGAGCTTTGCCTCCGAGATCCGCCCGTGTTTCTCCACCTCGGCGCCGAGGCGGAGCATCTCGCGGACCGAGACGACCTCCTCGCTGCCGCGCGCGACTTTCAAGCGCACGGTGTTGGAACCCACGTCAATGACCCCGACAGGCACGGACCCATGGTGACGACGCCACATGACGGTGTCCCTAATGAGAACGGGCCAGGCGCCTGGCCCGATCGCGCCGGCGCATGAAGACCGCCTGGGCGGCGCGCCGGCGTTCGCCCTTCTTTGGTTTCGTCCGCTCCCAGCTGCCGTCGGCGTTCAGCTCCCAGGCGTGGGCGTTGTCCGCCAGCAAGGCCTTGAAGATCGACTCGAGCTCATTTCGTGCCTGAACATCCTCGACGGGCACGACAACCTCGATGCGGTGGTCGAGGTTCCGCTGCATGAGGTCGGCGCTGCCGAGCAGGAACGTCTTCTCGTCTTCGACCTCGAAGCAGAAGAGGCGGCTGTGCTCGAGGAAGCGCCCGAGCACCGAGCGCACACGGATGTTCTCGCTCAAGCCGGGCACGCCGGGCACGAGCGTGCAGATCGCACGAATGATGAGGTCGACCTCTGCGCCCGCCTGGGAGGCGCGGTACAGCTCTTCGACGATGTCGGGGTCTGTGAGGTTGTTGACCTTGATGCGGATGCGCGCTGTCTTGCCCGCTTCTGCAGCCTCTGCAACCTCCCGGATGTGCTCGACCAGGCGCTTCCTGAGGTTGAACGGCGCGACGAGGATCTTCCGGAAGCGTTGGGGCCGCCCGAAACCGGTCACGAAGTTGAAGAGGTCGGCGACGTCAGCGACGATGTCTGGGTCGGCGGTGAAGAGCCCGACGTCCTCGTAGATCCGCGCAGTGGTCGCGTGGTAGTTGCCGGTGCCGATGTGCACGTAGCGGCGTAGCGCATCCCCGTCGCGGCGCACGACAAGCGTCGTCTTCGCGTGGATCTTCATGTCGGGGAAGCCGTAGACGACGTGCACACCCGATTGTTCGAGCGAGCGAGCCCACTCGATGTTGCGACGCTCGTCGAAGCGCGCCTTGAGCTCGACGACGCACACGCTCTGCTTGCCGTTCTCGGCCGCGACCATCAGCGCGGGGGCGAGTGCGGAGTCGTGGCTCGTGCGGTACACGGTCGTCTTGAGCGTCGCGACATGCGGGTCGCGCGCGGCTGCGCGCACGAACGACTCGACGCTTGTCGCGAACGAGTCGTACGGGTGCTGGACGATGATGTCCTTCTGGGCGATCTCGGCGAACACGTCCTCGTCCGTCGGGGAGGCGAGCCGGCGCTGTGTGTACGGGACCCACGGGTCGTACTTGAGGTCTCCGCGGTCGAGCGCGTACAACTGTCCGGCATCGGCGAGGTCGAGCAGGCTCCAGATTGGGTACGTGGCGGTGTTGCCGACGCCGAGCCTCTCCTGGAGACGGGCGAGCATCGCTCCGGAGACCGCGCTCGACACCTCGAGGCGGACGACCGCGCCGAACCGCCGCTTCGCGAGCTCGGATTCGACTGCCTCGAGCAGGTCGTCGGCGTCGTCCGAGATCTCGGTGTCGCCGTCGCGCGTCAGGCGGAACACGACCTGCTCGACGAACTCCATCTCGGGGAACAGCGTGGGCAGGAAGTGCCCGATCACCGACTCGAGTGGGATGAGCAGTCCCCGCGACCCGACACCGACGAACCGGTCGAGTCCCTCGGGCACCTTCACGCGGGCGAACCGCTCTTCGGCCGACTCGGGATCGCGGACGATCACACCGAGGCTGAGCGACAGCCCGGAGATGTACGGGAAGGGCTGACCGGGGCCAACGGCGAGCGGGGTCAGCACCGGGTAGATCTCGCGCGCGAACACCGACTCCAGCTCGGTCCGCTCGGCCGCGGTCGCATCCTCGACGGAACCGACCAGGATTCCCTCGGCCGCGAGTGCCGGGCAGAGCTCCTCGCGCCAAAGGCGAGACTGCCTCTGAGTTAGGTCGAGAGCGCCGTCGCGGATCTCCTCCAGCGCCTGCTGGGGGCTGCGGCCGTCCTGCGAGCGCACGGCGAGACCGGAAATCACCTGGTCGAGCAGTCCGGCGACTCGAACCATGAAGAACTCGTCGAAGTTCGACGAGAAGATGCTGCAGAACTTGACCCGCTCGAGCAGCGGTTCGTTCGGATCCGCGGCCAGATCGAGTACCCGCGCGTTCAGATCGAGCCAGGACAGCTCGCGATTGAACAACGCCAGTGACGGCGCGTCGGGATGCAGACGCTGAGTCGTCGCCACAGAGTGCCAGCATCACCGAAAGGTGGTGAACGGTGGGTGTCGTTTTGGTTACTGGCGCGGTCCGTCGGGCGCGGTCCGTATGCTGCCGCCCATGCGCAACGACCGTCTCCTCGTCGGCCTGGCCGTGCTCGCCGGAATCGTCCTGATCGTGATCGCGATCGTCTACTGGGTCGAGCCGGCGAAGTCGCTGCCGAGCTTCTTCCCCGGCCACCAGGCAGGATCGGCCCACCACCACGTGAAGCACGGGATCGCCGCCTTCTTCGTCGGACTCGCGGCCTTCGTCTTCGCCTGGTTCAGGACCGGCCCCAAGCGCACCGCCGCTTCGCCTTCGTGATCCTCGCCTCGCTGATCACCTACACCCAGGCGATCATCCTGGGGCTGCTGCAGGGCGTGTCGGAGCTCTTCCCGATCTCGAGCCTCGGCCACAGCGTGATCCTTCCGAAGCTCCTCGGGTGGAACATCCACCAGAACGACCCGTACTTCCTTGCCTTCCTCGTCGCGACCCACCTCGCGACCGCGATCGTGCTCCTGATCTTCTTCTGGAGGGACTGGGTGCGGATCGTGAAGGGGATCGGACGCTCGTTGCGCGACCGCGGCATCGACCCGGACGACACCGATGCGAAGCTCGGCTGGCTGCTCGTCGTCGGCACGATCCCGGCCGGCGTGCTCGGCCTCCTCCTGCAGGACCCGCTGCGCCACGCGTTCGCGTCCGCGAAGTCGGCCGCGTTCTTCCTGATGCTGAACGGCCTCGTGCTCTTCGGTGCCGAACTGCTGCGTCGGCGCGCGCCGCAGGTCAACGAGGACGACGACGCGCGCATCGCGCGTACGGTCGGCTGGCGCGGGGCGTTCGGAGTGGGCGCCGCACAGGCGATCGCGCTCATCCCGGGCTTCTCACGCTCGGGCGCGACGATGGGAGGCGGCCTGCTTGTCGGGCTCTCGCACAAGGACGCGGCGCGCTTCGCCTTCCTGCTCGCGACGCCGATCATCGGCGCCGCCGCCGTCCTCAAGGTGCCGGAGCTCTTCGGGCACACCGGTGACGGCATCCGGGGGCAGGCGCTCGTGGCATCGCTGTGCTCCGCCCTCACCGCGTGGTTTGCGATCAAGTTCCTGATGCGCTTCTTCGAGACGCAGACGCTGACGCCGTTCGCGGTGTACTGCTTCGTCGCCGGCGCGGCCTGCACGATCTACTTCTTCAGCTGATCGTCGCGATCGCCGTCTTGTCCGCCGCGACGAGCGCCGGCGGCAGGGGCGCAAACAACAGTTTCGGCCCGAACCGCTGTCCCGTCGTGATCGCGTAGGTCAGGAAGTCCTTCAGGGCCTGCGCCTTCGGAGACGTCTTCGGGACGATCACGTACGTGAACGTGCAGATCGGGTAGGCATTCGGCGCGGATGCCGGGGGGTCGACGATTGAGATGGCTTGGTTCGGCTTCGGCGATGGAACCGCTGCCGCGGCGGCCTTGCAGGTCGGCACGTCCGGAAGCGTGAACGTCTTGGCGGCGTTCTGGATCGCCGCGTACGGGAAGTTGCTCGTCTTCGCGTAGGCGACGTCGACGTAGGTGATGGCGCCGTCGGTGTGGGAGACCACGCCGGCTACCCCCGAGGAGCCCTTCGCGCCCTGTCCGGCGGGGAAGGCCGGCAGCGTCGAGGCGCCGATTTTTGCCTTCCACGTAGGGCTGACGTGCGAGAGGTAGTCGGTGAAGTTGTACGAGGTGCCGCTCGCGTCGCTGCGGAAGACGGGGGCGATGCGTGTCGCCGGGAGGCTAGCGCCCGGGTTCAGCTTCGCGATCGCCGGGTCGTTCCAGGCGGTGATGTTGCCGAGGAAGATGTCGGTGAGCACCAGGCCGGTCAGCTTCAGGTGCTGCGGCGCGCCCTTCACGTTGTAGGCGATCGACGTGCCGCCGAGCGCCCACGGGAGCTCGAGGCAGCCGTTGCATTTCTTGACCTGGTCCGGCGTGAGTGGCGCGTCGCTCGCGCCGAAGTCCGCCGTGCGGTCGGTGATCGCGGCGATCCCGCCGCCCGAGCCGATCGCCCCGTAGGTAACAGTGACGCCCGTGCGCTTCGAATAGTCGGCCACCCATTGCGAGATGAGCGGGTACACGAACGTCGAGCCCGCGCCGACTAGCACCGTCGAGCCGCCGGAAGACGACGATGTCGTCGCGCTCTTCGAGCCACCGCAGGCGGCGAGCGGCAGAACGAGCACGAGGGCCGCAAGCGTGCGCACAGACCGGCCCCTACCGCGATTCCGCCTGGCTTAACCCTGGTTAAAGGTTTGTCACGATTCGGAGACACGGCGCCGGAGACCCCCATGCACAGGGAACACTGGATGTAGATGCCGACCAAGTCTCCGCCGCTGCTCTGCGAGCTCCACGCGCACACGACCTGGAGCGACGGCTCGCTGACCGTCCGCGAGCTGTGCGATCTCTACGGCCGGCGCGGCTTCGACGTCCTCGCGGTCACCGATCACGCTCCGCGTGAGCCGCGGCACATCCAGGCAGGCAACTATGCCGCCTACCTGGAGGAGGTGGAGGCCGAGGCCGTTCGGGCACGTGAGCTCTACGACCTGCTCGTCATCCCGGGGCTCGAGCTGACCTACGACGACCTCGACCCGTTGCAGGCCGCGCACGTCGTGGCGGTCGGGCTGCGCGAGTACGTCGGGCTCGATGACGGCCTGAAGTTTGCGCTCGCCTGTGCACGGGTGCACGGGTCGGCGCTGATCGCCGCCCACCCATATGCGCCGGAGCAGCTCGCGGGCGCGACACGCACCACCGCTGCCTTCGGCGCGCACCCCGAGTTCGCACCGCTCGTCGACCGCTTCGAGCTGTTCAACCGCCGCACGCTGTTCGGCTGGGTCGCAGCGGCCGGGCTCCCCGCCGTCGCGAGCGGCGACTTCCACCGCCTCGAACACCTCTCGACCTGGAAGACGCTGCTGCCGTGTGTCAAGGACGAAGCCGCCGTCGTCGGCTACCTCCGCTCCTCGCGCCCCGCGTTCCTCGTTCGCCTGGACGAGGCACCGGCCGAAGCGATCGCCGCCTAACGAGCCAGGACGACGATCAGGGTCGTTGCCGTCCCGAGGGCCAGACCGGCGGCGAGCAGGCCCAATGCGAGGCGCCGGCTGAACGGTGCGAACTCGCCGCGGTCGAGCGCTTCTTCGACTGCGCGCGCGCGCGCATAGCCGATGACGAGGAACGCGATCCCGAGCACGCCGAATCCGGCGCCGGCCACCTCGTACGGCCACTTCCGCACGTGCGACACCTCCGGCGCGATGCGGCCGATCCCAACCGCGACCGCGAGGGCGGTCAGGCCGGTGCGCCACCAGGCGAGATACGTGCGCTCGGTCGCGAGGCGCGTGCGCCTCGTTGCATCCTCGACGCCGGGCTCTCTCACACTCCGGAGGCTAGAGCTCAGCCGGGTGCGATGCGTCGCTGAACTCGCGGAACTCGCCGGTCACGAGGTAGACGACCTGCTCGCCGATGTCGACGGCATGGTCGCCGATCCGCTCGACGCAGCGCGAGACGACCAGCATCCGCAGGCCGTATTCGCGCTCTTCCGGCGAATCCCCGAGCGAGAGCACGTCCTCCGTTGCGTTGCGGTTCGCGCGGTCGATCAACTCGTCGAGCTCGACGAGTGTCTCCGCCTTCTTCGCGTCACGCGAGGCGAACGCGTCCAGCGCCACGCGAATCATCTGCTCCGCCCGTTGTCCCATGTCCTCGATCGAGCGGCTGATCGCGTCGTCCGTCACGTTGAGGTTTCCCATCAGCTTGGTGAGCTTCGCGACCGTGACGCAGTAGTCGGCCATCCGCTCGAGGTGCAAGTTGACGCGGAGCACGGCGAGGACGAGCCGGAGGTCGGCGGCGACCGGCGTCTGGCGCGCGAGGAGCGACTGAACGCCTTCCTCGATCTGCATGTAGCGCGCGTCGACCTGGTCGTCGAAGCTGATCACCTCATCGGCGAGCTCCTCGTCGCCCCGGGCAAGCGCGTTCAGCGACGACCGAAGTGCGCGCAGGACGAGGTCGCCCTCCTCCTGCAGCGACGCCTCGAGCTGCGCGAGCTCCTCGGTGAACGAGAGGCGCATCAGCCGAACCGTCCCGTCACGTAACCCTCAGTCCGCTCGTCGGACGGGTGGGTGAAGATCTT
>JAOPYY010000086.1 GCA_025964395.1 Actinomycetes bacterium
AGAGGCTTGATGTGGAACTGCGTGCTTGCGGGGATGGCTCAGACCAAGCAGGTCGTTCGGGTCGGGCGTAGGGCATAGCGGGGTCTACGTTCAAGCCCGACCCGGGCGAGATGCGCCGCGTCTGAGCCACCATCCGCGAGTGCGCGTGCGTTCCACATCAAGCCTCTAACAGCTCGCGCAGGCGCGCAGCGACGGGCGGCGCGGTCGGTTCGTCCTCGTGGCGGATGTAGACGTACGCGGGGTCGCGCACCGTCGCAGCGAACGCGCGCAGGTCGTCGTCGGTGTACGGAGGCTCACGCAACCGGAGGTAGCGGAACGGCTCCGCGCCCGCGTGGTTCACGCGGACGACACTGTCGACATCGCGCCACGACTCGTCGCGGAAGTCCCACGCGAGCTTCACGTCGTCCGGCGTCGAGCCCTGCACGAAGGAGAGCGTCCCGCCGTCGTACGGCCCTTCGTAGACGACGCGCACCGGTCCGAGCCGGTCGCCGAGCGCGAGCACCCGCTCGAGGAACGTGGTCACGCGATCGAGGCGGGTCAAACCAAACTTGACAGCGAACTCGAAGCCGTCCGGCACCGCCTCGGCCCACTTGCGGAACTGGTCGGCGCTCGGCAGCCGGTAGCCGGTCGAGTTCAGCTCGACCGTGTCGAACCGCTCGGCGTAGAAGCGGAGGAAGTCCGCCGGCTGCATCCCGGCGGGGTAGAAGCCGGGCCGCCAGGACGGGTACGACCACCCCGAGGTGCCGATCCGAATCACTCCCACACGCTATCGCTCAGTTTTTCGTCTTCATGCGGCGCCTGTGCCGCTCTACGCCGGTGCCAGGCACCGACCGGACATCCCGCCCGAGTCCATCCAGGGTGCCTCCGCGCTGGTCGCCGCGCAAGGGCTGTGGACAGATCGTTACGCCTTTGGAGGTGCCTGGCACCGACCTCGTGGCACCGACCTCGTCGCGCAAGTGTGAGACGTGGCGGTTGGCCTACGCTGGGCCTATGCCAGAAACCGGCAAGTTGGAGGTCGTCTGCGGTCCCATGTTCAGCGGGAAAACCGATTCGCTGATCAACCGGTTTGAACGCGCGCTGGCGAACGGGACGAGTGTGGTCGCGATCAAGCCGGCGCGTGATGGCCGATATGCCGCTGACCGGATCGTGAGTCATTCGGGGCGCAAGATTCCCGCGTGCTCGGTTGGCTCGGTCGACGGCGTTCGTTCGCTCGGAGCCTCGGGTGAGCTCGTTCTGATCGACGAGATTCAGTTCTTCGAGCCGGCGCTAGGAGTCAGCTTGAAGTCGCTTCGCAATCAAGGGATCGAAATCGTCGCAGTTGGCCTCGATCGTGACTTTCGCCGGGAGGAGTTCGAGACGACGGCTCAGCTCGTGCGCGACGCGTCCAGCGTCGTGCGGCTCATCGGAACGTGTTCACGCTGTGGCGGCGACGCCTCATTGACGCAGCGGCTGGTCGAAGGAACACCTGCCCCGCTCGACGCTCCAAGGCTCCTCGTCGGGGACGCCGGGCTGTACGAGCCGCGGTGCGAGCGCTGCTGGATCGAGGAGCGTCGCGACGCCGGCTAGAGGCTTGAAGCCTCTCGGCTTTCCGCGCGCGTGCGGGCCCTTCCGTCGACTCAGCACGGCCTGTCAAGATGACAGCCGACGTGGACGATAATTTTTCAGTTCCCGTGACTACTCTCGCCGCCGAAAAGCCCCGCCGGATCGACGAGACCGTCCAGTCAGGGGAAGATGTCGTCAACGTGCTCGACAAGGGCTTCATCGCTCTCGACGGTGCATTCGCTTCCGACCTCGCCGTAGCGAACGGCGCCCGGGTGTCGTTCAACCTGGCTTCCCAAGAAATGACGTCGAAGGACGAGGGGCTCATCCGCTTCCTGATGCGCGATCACCACGGTTCCCCGTTCGAGCACGGCTACTTCAGATTCATCGTCAAGGCGCCGCTCTTTGTGGTTCGCGAGCATCACAGGCACCGAGCCGGCCACTCATACAACGAGTGGTCAGGCCGCTATTCGAAGATGCAGGCGGAGTTCTACGTCCCGACGAACGTCAGAACCCAGGTTGGGAAGCCGGGTGCCTACACGTTCGAGCCCGTCGACGACAAGACGAGGGAGGCGACCCGCGCAGAAATCGAGCACCAGTCGCTCGAGGCATTCGCCGCGTACGAGCGCATGCTCGAGCTGGGGGTCGCCAAAGAGGTCGCCCGCACGGTGCTGCCGCTGAACATGTACACGACGTACTACTGGAGCTGTAACCCTCGCTCCCTGATGCACTTTTGCGCTCTCCGGAACTCAGAGTTCGCCCAGTTCGAGATCCGCGAGTTCGCGAAGGCCGCCGAAGGCTTCCTCGAGCGGGTCATGCCGGCGACGCATGCGGCCTTCGTCGAAAACGGCCGAACCGCCCCCTAGCGGCCCCCAAGTCTCCGATGTTCCCGAGAGGGAGATTCGGCGCTACGCCGAAGCGGTAGAGGCATTCTTCGCCCTGAAGATGCCGGTGACCCATGCCGCCTTCGTCCAAAACGACCGGATGGCCCCAAAAATCACCCTTAATGGGGCGGCAGGGACTGTCCTAACAGGTTAGTAACAGTGTGTCACTAAGTTCTGGGTTACCAAAGCCCAGAATCGGAATAACCCTAGTGCCCAGGGCGTTTTCACAAGTGACGGATGACGCGCTAAGCACGACGCGCGCCTGTCACTCTCGAAGACCAGTAACCACGTTAGGAGTTCGTTGACCCAAATCAGCATGACCCCGGCTGTCCATGATGCCCTCGAGGCACTGCTCGCCCTGCGCGCAGAGCACAACGTGCTCACCGCCGCCGACGTAGCG
>JAOPYY010000101.1 GCA_025964395.1 Actinomycetes bacterium
GAGGCGATCGACTACGAGCTGCCGGTCGCGAGCGCCCAGATCAAATCGGCCGTGCTGCTCGCGGGGCTCGGCGCGACCGGGCGGACGACCGTGATCGAACCGCAGCCGACGCGCGACCACACCGAGCTTATGCTGCGCGCCGCCGGAGTGACGGTGACGACGAGGCCGCAGTCGGTGAGCATCGATCCGCCCGAACGCCTGAGTCTCGGCTCCGTCGACGTGCCCGGCGACTTCTCCTCAGCGGCGCCTTTCATCGTCGCGGCGACGCTGATCCCCGAGTCGCGGATCACGATCCACGACGTCAACCTGAACCCGCGCCGCACGGGCCTCCTCGACGTGCTCGAACGGATGGGCGGCCGCGTCGGCATCCTCACGCGCCGCCGGATCGGCGCCGAGCAGGTGGGGGACATCGAGATTCGCTCGGCAGAGCTGACCGCGACGACGGTCAAGAGCGACGAGGTGCCGCTGCTCGTGGACGAACTGCCGCTCTTCGGGCTGCTCGCGGCGCACGCGCACGGTGAGAGCTGGGTCTACGGCGCGGGCGAGCTGCGGCACAAGGAGACAGACCGCATCGAGGCGCTGGTCGATGCGCTGCGCGCGATCGGCGTGCGCGCGAAGGGGCATGAGGAAGGCTTCTCCGTGACCGGTGTCCCGTCGCGCCCGAGAGGCGGGAAAATCGACTCCCGGGGCGACCACAGGATTGCCATGCTCGGGGCTGTTGCAGGGCTTTCGTCGCGCGAAGGCGTGGAGGTGCTGGACGCGCAGAGTGTCGGAGTATCCTTCCCCGGCTTCTATGACCTCCTGGACCAACTCGTCGAAAGACCTTCGTGAATACGCCATGACCAGATCCCTCAGCACACGCCCATCTAGCCTTTTTGCGGGAGCAAAAAGGCAATGATTGTTGCCATTGATGGACCGGCCGGCGCCGGCAAGAGCACCGTCGCCCGCAAGCTCGCGGAGCGGCTCGGCTTCCGCTACCTCGATACCGGCGCGATGTACCGCGCCCTGACGTGGCTCGCGATCCGCGAGGCGATCCCGCTCGGCGACGGCGAGCCCCTCGGCGAGCTCGCACGCAAGAACCCGGTCACCTTCGACGAGGCCGGCCGAGTGTCCATCGCCGGCTGCGACGTCACCTCGGCGATTCGCCAGTCGCGCATCGACCGGATGGTCCCGGTCGTCGCCCGCCACCACGATGTGCGCGAAGTGATGCGCGAGCGCCAGCGTGAGCTCGCTGCGCAGGGGAACGCCGTGATCGAGGGCCGCGACATCGGAACCGTTGTCGCGCCCGGCGCCGAGGTGAAGGTCTACCTCCAGGCCGATCCGGCGATCCGTGCCTCCCGCCGCCAGGCCGAGCGGCCCGACATCGGCGCCGACGCGCTCGCCACCGATTTGCGCACGCGCGACGAGTCCGATCGCGTCCGCATGCAGCCCGCAGAGGACGCCGAGTTGATCGACACGACCGACCTCGAGGTCGAGGACGTCGTCACGCGGATCGAAGAGTTGATCCGCGCGCGCTCGCTCGCAACATCGTGAGCACAGCGTCCAATGTCGCTTGGGGCCTCGGCCGCCGTTACATGGGCTGGCCGACGCTGGCCGTCACGCGCGGGCGGGCCTATGGGCGCGAGCGTGTGCCGAAGACGGGTGGTCTCGTCTACGCGGTCAACCACATGCACTGGCTCGACATCCCACTCGTCGGCGCGCTCTCGCCGCGCAACATCGACTTCGTCGCGAAGGTCGAGGCCGTGCGCGTGCCGGGGATCGGCCGCTTTCTCGAGTGGCACGGCACGATCGCCGTGCGCCGCGGCGAGTCCGACCGCGTCGCGGTGCGCAAGATGCTCGAGTCCGCGCGCAGCGGACGCGTCGTCGGCCTCTTCGTCGAGGGCACGCGCCTCAAGACGGGGCGGCCCGGCACAGCACAGCCGGGCGCCGCGATGGTCGCGATCCAGGCCGGTGTGCCGGTGATCCCGATGGCGATCTACGGCACGCAGTTCTGGAAGCCGACGCACCCATCGCCGTGCTCGCTCGCGTTCGGCGAGCCGTTGCGTTTCGACGACCTCCAGAAGAACGGGCGCGGGTACAAACAAGCGACCGTCGAGATCGAGCGGCGCATCAACGTGCTGTTCGACTGGCTCGCAGACGTGCACGCGCAGGGCCGGCCGAAGGGATTGGTGCCGCCGCTATGACAGACGAGCACGACGAAAACGAGCTGGAAGAACCGGAAGTCGAGCCTGTCAACCTGATCGGCACGGTCGCGATCGTCGGCTTCCCGAATGTCGGCAAGTCGACACTGATCAACCGGCTGACGGCGACCCGCTCGGCGGTCGTTCACGACACGCGCGGCACGACGCGCGACCGCAAAGAGCTCGTCGTCGAGTGGCTCGGTCAGCAGTTCCTCGCGATCGACACCGGCGGTGTCGACATCGCGGACCCGCATCCGATCACGCGCCAGATCGCCGAGCAGGCACGGGCCGCGATCGCCGAGGCCGACCTCGTCTTGTTCATCGTCGACGCGCGCCAGGGGATCACGCCGGGCGACGAGGAGCTGGCGCAGATCCTGCGCGAGTCGAAGAAGGACGTGCTCGTCGTCGCGAACAAGGTCGACGACCCCGGGCAGAGCACCCTCGTGCACGAGTTCCACAGCTTCGGGTTCGGCGACCCGTTCCCGATCTCGGGCCTGCACGGCTCGAACACGGGCGACCTGCTCGACGAGGTCGTTGCGCGCCTTCCCGGTTCCTCGGAGCGCTCGGTGCCGCCGGATGCGATCCGCGTCGCAATCCTCGGCCGGCCGAACGTCGGCAAGTCGTCGCTCTACAACAAGCTCGTCGGCGAGGAGCGCACGATCGTCGACGACGTGCCGGGGACAACGCGCGACACGATCGACACCGTGCTCGTGGAGGGCG
>JAOPYY010000098.1 GCA_025964395.1 Actinomycetes bacterium
CCTGGCACCAGAACCTCGGCGGTACCACGCCCGACCCGGATCCGCTGGTCGGGATCTGCTAACGGTCGTCTGACCAGTTCGTCGAACTAGCCGAAGGGCGCGGGAAACCGCGCCCTTCGCGTTTCTCCGGGCCGCGAAAACCGCAGGCCTCCCCTGCTCTCGCGGTTCAAGGGTCACACCGTTCCTGCCGATAGAGATCAGGTGAGTGCCTCCTCCCACCTGCGCGGGATCGTGATCGCGGGCGTGCTCGCCGCCGTGGCGCTCGCCCTCGGCGTCGTGACGCTGGCGATGAACCAGAGCGCGTCCCCCGCCGCTACGCATCCGATCGTCCCGCTCAAGCTGCGGCACCCGGCCAAGTTCGCGCACCCGAACGCCGCCCAGCCGTCCACCTCGAAGAAAAAGACGCCGGCCGCCCGGAAGCCCAACCCCCATCTCGTCGCGGCCCTGAAGGCGGGGCTCCCCCGCTCCGTGGCTCGCGCGCTCGCCGCGCACCCGGTAGCGGTCGTGGAGCTCGCGTCGGCGAGTGACACCGTGTCCCGGCTCGCCACGGGCGAGGCGCTGGTCGGAACAGCGTTCGCCAAGGCATCATTCGTGTTGGTCGACGTCGACGTCAACGGCGGAGACGTCGAGGCTCTGACCCGCTTGCTCGGCAAGCTGCCGGTCGCGCCGGCGACTCTCGTCTACATGCGGCCCGGCACGCTCTTCCTGACGCTCACGGGCTTCAACGATCGCACCGTGGTGCAGCAGGCGATTGCGAACGCCGAAGCTCCTTCGGCGACGCCCGCCGCGGCAACGACTGCGGCCCCGACCACCACAGCCTCCGCGACTCCTGCAGCTCCCGCAACGACCGTCCCCTGATGCAACCCGCTCCGAGGGCCGGAAATGAGCTCTTCGTCCGCGTCGCGCGGAGGGACGGACGGTCGGTGGCCGTCCTGCGCGCGGTAGACTACGGCGTCGAGTGCGTTGTCGAGACGGAGGTCTTCCCTCCGAACGCGGTGACGGCGATACGTCCAGGCCCGTACACGTTCGCCGACTCACGCCAAGCAACGGCTTTCGTGACGGAGGCCGTGGAGGCGCTGATGTACCTCGGCTGCGACGTCCAGGCTGCCTAGAACCGGGGTCTGACCCAGTCGTTCCAGTTCCGATCCGGGTGTAGCGTCGGGCCATGCGGCTCCTGCTCCTCGCACGGCACGGGCAGTCGTTGTTCAACGTCGACCGCGTCGTGAACGGCGACCCGCAGCTCGATCGAGGGCTGTCACCGCTCGGGATCGACGAGGCACGCAAGTTGCACGGGCAGATCGCGGGCATCTCGATCGACCTCTGCGTCGTCTCGGAGTTCCCACGCGCGCAGCAGACGGCACGGCTCGCGCTCGATGGCCGCGACGGCATCCCATTCGAGGTCGACCCGGATTTGAACGACATCCGCATCGGCGAGCTCGAGGGCCGGACGCTCGACGAGTACCGCCACTGGAAGCAGGCGCACGGCGACGGCGATCCGTTCCCGGGCGGCGAGAGCCTCGGCGGCGCCGCGCACCGCTACGGGGCCGCCTACGCGCGAGTCCTTGGGCACGACGAGGGCACGATCCTGTGCGTGTGCCACGAGATCCCCGTGCGCTACGCGATCAACGCCGCGGCCGGCTCGACCGAGCTCGACTGGCCGACCCATGCAATCGCGAATGCAACGCCGTACGTCTTCGACGCCGCCGGGCTCGAGCGGGCCGTCCGGCGGCTGGCCTCTAAGTCGTAACGCGGGCGAGCTCTTCGACCGACGTGAGACCGGCCGCGACCTTGGCGAGCCCGTCGTCCCACAGCGTACGCATGCCGTTCCCCATCGCGCAGCGCTCGATCTCTTCGCGCGAAGCCTTGTGCGCAGCGAGTGTCTGGAGATCCTCGTCCATCGTCATCAGCTGGAAGATGCCGATCCGGCCGCGGTAGCCCGTCTGGTTGCACCGCGGGCAGCCACGCTTGCGGTAGAGCGCCATGCCGTCCGTCATCGCTGCGACGTCCGGCGAGACCTTCGCCTTGATCAGCTCGTCGACCGACGGCGTGTACATCTCGCAGCATTGCGAGCAGAGCTTGCGCGCGAGCCTCTGCGCGAGCACCGCTGTCACTGCCGAGCCCGTGAGGAACGGCTCGACGCCCATCTCGTTGAGGCGCGTGAGCGCGCCCGGAGCGTCGTTCGTATGCAGCGTGGAAAGCACGAGGTGACCTGTGAGGGAGGCTTCGATCGCCATCTTGGCCGTCTCGCCATCCCGGATTTCGCCGACCATCACCACGTCCGGGTCGGAACGCAGAATCGAGCGGAGGGACGCCGCGAACGTCAGTCCCGCGCGCACGTTGATCTGCACCTGGTTGACACCCGGCAGCCGGAACTCGACCGGGTCCTCGACGGTGATGATGTTGATCTCTGGGCGGTTCACCTGCGTCAGGCCGGCGTAGAGTGTCGTCGACTTACCTGAACCGGTCGGGCCCGTGACGAGCAGCGCGCCTGTCGGGCGCATGAAGATCTCGGTCAGCTTTGTTTGCATGTCGTCGGAGAGACCGAGCTCGGCGAGTGTCGGAACTTTCTTCGACTTGTCGACGAGACGCATGACGATCGACTCGCCTTCGACCGTCGGCAGGACCGCGACGCGGATGTCCATCATCCGCCCGGCAGCCTGCGCATTCAGAGCGATGCGACCGTCCTGCGGCTTCCGCCGCTCGGCGATGTCGAGCTTTGCCAACACCTTGAGCCGCGTCGTGACGCCGGCGGCGAGCCGCTTGGGGATGCGCTGCACCTCATGGAGCACTCCGTCGACGCGGAGGCGGACGACGAGCGAGTCCTCCTGCGGCTCCCAGTGGATATCGGAGGCGCCGTCTTCGGCCGCCTGGAAGATCACCGAGTTGACGAGCCGCACCAGCGGGGCGTCGGAAACGCCATCGTCAGCCTCGAGGTCGTCGGACTCATCGACCTCCTGCTCGTGCGCGAGCTGCTCCTCCTCGAGGGCCGCGCGCGCACCGTAGGCCTCGGACCCGCGCACGATCCTGCGGATCTCCGCCTCGACGTCGTCCCGTGTCGCGACTGCGAGCTCGACCGTCAACCGGGTCGCGATCCGCACCTCGTCGATCGCGTGGACGTTTCCGGGATCCGGAACCGCGACGCGGAGCACATTGCCGTCGATGGCGTACGGAATCGCACCGACGCGGTCGAGGACGTGAACCGGAACCTGCGCGGCGGCGTCGGGGTCGACGCCCACTACCGTGAGGTCGATCAGGGGAAGCTGGTAGCGCGCGGCGAGCGTGCGGGCGATGCCTGTCTGCGTCGCGACGCCCTCGTCCACGAGCGCCTGCGCGAGCGACCCGCTGGAGCCCGCGCGGCCGCGCGCCAGCGCAAGCTTGTCGTCGGCGACGAGCCCGGTGGCGGCAAGCAGGTCCGCGAGCAGCTCGGCCGTCGCGTTGACGCTCGGAACCTCGCCAGGGCGAAGCCCGCCGCCCTCGATGGGCGGCGTCTCGTTGCCAACGCCTGGCGCGGTCCTCAGGGTGTAGTCGTCGCTCATATCCCTCATTCGAGGTATCGGCAGAAAGTGCCGGGCCCTTGAGGTTGCGCACCCCCAGCCGGGCTCCTCCTCGAATCCCTCCTCCGAGGGACTGGCAGACGGTTAGCGGAGGAGCTTCAGGTACGCGTCGACCAGCGGGTGACCGGCGAACAGGGCCAGGAGGCCGCCCAGCGCCAGGAACGGCGCGAAAGGGATCGCCATCTTCCGGGCCGCGGAGCCGTGGCGGGCAAACAGCACCGCTGAGGGCACGAGCGCGGCCACCATTCCTGCGAAGAGGGCGAGGGGCACCGTGCGGCCCACCGCGAATCCGAGCAGCAGTGCGAGCTTCACATCGCCCATCCCCATCCCACGCGGATAGGCGAGCGCCGCGAGCAGGAGGAAGAGCGAGGCGCCGAGCCCCGCTGCGACCCACTCCACCGATGGGTGGAGAACGGTCTGAGCCACGAGCACGATCGCCGCGGCGGGCAGCACGATCCGGTTCGGGACGATGCGGCGGTCGATGTCGATCGCGGAGAGAACGACGA
>JAOPYY010000117.1 GCA_025964395.1 Actinomycetes bacterium
CCAAGGGCGGCGGCGAGCTCGTCCAGCTGATGGGCACCTCGGCCTGGTACGCGCCGGGCGCCGCCTCGGCCCAGATGGTCGACTCGATCCTCCTCGACGAGAAGCGCGTGCTCCCCTGCACCGCCTATCTGGAAGGCGAGTACGGCATCGACGGCCTCTACATGGGCGTGCCGGTGAAGCTGGGCTCGGCCGGGATCGAGCAGGTCTACGAGGTCGACCTCGACGACGCGGAGCAGGAGGCCATGAAGCGCTCGGCCGACGCCGTTCGCGACGTCGTCTCCGTGCTTGGCACCCAGGCCGCACGCTAGCCACGCCCCATACATAGCTGAACCTGATTCGCGGAGTTTGCGAACCAGGTTCACGAGTTTCCGAGCTCGGGCAGCAAGGTCGAAACTCCTGAATCTGCTTCGGCTGACACCGAATCAGGTTCAGCGCGAGATCGGTGGGATCCCCTCGCGGCGCCCGAGCGCCGCGCGCTACCGTCCCGCCCGAATGGATCTCGGCCTACGCGGGAAGACGGCGATCGTCTGCGGAGCTTCGTCCGGGCTCGGCCTGGCCTCCGCTGAAGCGCTCGCGGCCGAAGGCGCGAACGTCACCATGTTCGCGCGGCGCCGCGAGGAGCTCGAGCGCGACGCGGAACGGATCGGCGCGCTCGCGGTCCGCGGTGACGTGACGAACGCGGCGGACATCGAGCGCCTGGTCACGCGCACAGTCGAGGCGTTCGGCGGCATCGACATCGTCGTGTGGAACTCGGGCGGGCCGCCCGCGAGCAAAGCCTCGGAGATCACCGATGAGCAACTCGAGGCGGCGTTCGAGCTCTTGCTCGTGCCGGCCGTGCGCCTCGTGCGCCTTTGCCTGCCGCACCTGGAGCAGAGCGAAGCCGGCCGCGTGCTTTGCATCACGTCGGTTGCCGTCAAGGAACCGGTCGCACACCTCGCCCTCTCCAACACGATCCGCCCCGGCCTGACGGGCTGGGCGAAGTCGCTGTCGCGCGAGCTCGGCCCGAAGGGGATAACCGTCAACTGCGTCGCGCCCGGGCGTATCGACACGCCGCGCATGACCGAGCTCTACGGCGACAGCGGCCCGCCGGCCGAAGAGCTCGCGCAAATTCCGCTCGGTCGCATGGGCACGCCGCGCGAGTTCGGCGACGTCGTCTGCTTCCTCGCCTCCGAGCGCGCCGGCTACGTGACCGGCACTACCGTCCTCGTGGACGGCGGCATCTCGCGCGGTCTGCTGTGAAGCTCATCACCTCCGCCCGCCTCTTCGTCGCGGGCCTGGCGCTGCTCGCCGTTGTGCTCGCGTTGCTCGTCATTCCGGCGAACGAGTACATCTTCCTTCCCGATCAAGCGCATCCCGTGGCGCCGCTCGTGACCGTCCAGGGCGGCCACGACCCAAAGCACGGCGCCGTCTACTTCGTCGACGTTGTCCTGCAGAACGCGACCCTGCTCGACAAGCTCACCGGGGGAGCTCTGCACAACGGCGCCGACCTCTACCCGAAACAGGCCGTCGATCCGCCCGGGGTCACCTCGCAACTCCGGCAGAAGCTCGACCAGCAGGACATGCACCTCTCGCAGCAGATCGCTGCAGCCGTCGGACTACGGGCCGCCGGGAAGAAGGTCGTGATGCGCCCGGTCGGAGTGCGCGTCACCTATGTCTGGCAAGGGATGCCGGCGTTCGGGAAGCTCCAGCCCGGCGACGTGATCGTCGCCGTCGATGGCAAGCCGGCCCCCACCGGGAACGATCTCCGTGTGGACATACGCGCCCATCGCATCGGCGATGTCGTCTCGCTTACGGTCCGCCGCGACAAGCAGACGCTCGTCGAGAAGATGAAGACCGCCGGCGCCGGCAAGGGCAAGAATCGCATCGCGGTCGTGGGCATCGCGACGGAGCAAGCACTCGACATCCACCTTCCTCTGCGGGTGCGCATCAACGCGGGCAACGTCGGTGGCCCGTCGGCGGGCGTGGCCTTCGCACTCGAGGTGATGGAGGAGATCGGCCGCGACGTCGTGCACGGCCACAAGGTCGCGGCGACCGGTGAGATCTTCGCCGACGGGTCGATCGGCCCGATCGGCGGGATCAAGCAGAAGACGATCGGCGCGCGGGAGGCGCATGTGGATGCCTTCCTCGTGCCGGCTGGGGACAACGCGAAGGAAGCGCGCAAGTACGCGCACGGACTTCGGATCATCCCTGTGGACACCTTTCCACAGGCGTTGCGCGCCTTGGCGACACTCGGCGGGAACGGGTAGAAACACCCGGGTTTCAGCACGGTGGAACTTGCCGGAAAATGCACGTTTTCCGTTTAGGCAAGCCCTTTTACCGTGTAGACAGGGGCCATACGATGCCGTCCCGTCAACCCGCACTGACCCCCTCGGAAGGACCCAATGACTCGACTGAACGCTCCGACCTGCGACGACTGCTATTTCCGCCGTCACGGACTCTGTGCAATGACTCCGGAGCGCCCTTGCCCGACCTTCCGCGCGGCCACGCGGACGCTGCAGCCGCCCAGGCAGCCCCGCCTCATCCCCCTAGCCGCCTCGGCAGCCGCAGTCGCCTGAGCGGCGCCGAGCTCTCCGTGCCGTCGCCCGCCGGGCAGCCGGAGCGCCGGTACTTCCTTCCCTAAGCCCCGACGATCCGCGCGGCCACGCGGACGCTGCAGCCGCCCAGGCAGCCCCGCCTCGCCCCCTAGCCGCCTCGGCAGCCGCAGTCGCGTGAGCGGCCACGCGGACGCCCAGGCAGCCCCGCCTCGCCCCCTAGCCGCCTCGGCAGCCGCGGTCGCATAGAGTCGCGTGTATGAGCGACACGGCCCGGACGGAACCGGCGCCTCCTCCGGCCGAGCAGAAACGGAAGCCCCGCCGGACGTTCCAGCCCGGTCTCTGGACGCGGCTCGCGCCGATCGCCGTCGTCACCGTCTACGTGATCATCTTCATCGCGTTCAACACGCGCCCGGCGAAGGTCGACTTCGTCTTCAGCGCGACGCGCGTCTCGACGATCTTCGTGATCCTGCTCCCGCTCGGGATCGGGGTCGTGCTCGGCGTGCTGCTCTCGCAGCTATACCGGCACAGCAAGCGCCGCCGCTAGCCGCGAGACGCCTTCGGCGATCTCGTCGACGGAGACGAAGCTGTAGGCGAGGCGCAGCGTGTCAGGCTCGCCGTCGAAGTCGGTGCCCTTCACGAACGTCACGCCAGCCGCCTCCGCGCGCGCGAGCAGTTCGGTCGCATCGACGCCGCCGAGCTCGGCCCACAGGAAGTAGCCACCTTCGGGGCGCGTGATCCGGATCTCCGGCAGCTCACGGTCGAGCGCGGTGAGCATCGCATCGCGGCGCATCCCGAGCAGCTCGCGCACGCGCTCCAGGTTCGGCTCGAAGAGGCCGCGGCTGACGAACTCGTGCGCCGCCGCCTGCCCGAGCAGCACCGGGCCGATGTACGTGCCGTTCGCGGCCAGCTCGAGCTCGCGCGCGAGCGGCTCCGGCAGCACGAACCACCCCACGCGCAGGCCGGGTGCGATCGTCTTCGAGAAGCTCGAGCTGTAGGCGGTCTCGCCGCCCGACAGCTCGAACAGCGACGGCAGCGCCTCGCCCTCGAAGCGCACGAGGCCATACGGATCGTCTTCCAACACGAGGACTTCATGTTCGCGAGCGATCTCGACGATCCGCAAGCGGCGCTCCTCGCTCAAGGTGCGCCCGCTGGGATTCTGGAACGTCGGGATCAGATAGACGAAGGCGGGCTTCTCGCCCTTCTCAAGTGCTGCTTCGAGCGCGTCGGGGTCGAGACCCTCGTCGTCGCAGTGCAGCCCGACGACATCGGCGCCGAGCTCGCGGAGGATCTTGAGCGGCCGGTCGTACGTCGGCCGCTCGACGAGCACGCGCTTCCCGACTGCGAGCCGCTGCGCAAGGAAGACGAAGCCCTGGAGGGATCCATTCGTGATGAAGATGCGGGCCGGATCGACGTCGTGGCGCGCTCCGAGCCACTCGCGCAACGGGCCGTAGCCAGACGACGCGCCGTACGAGAGGATCGTCTTCCCGTCGCGCTCGAGCGCGACGCGCGCGCAGTCGGCGAGGTCGTCGACCGGAAGGCATTCGGGCGCGGGAATCCCGCGCGCAAACGAAATCATCGCCACGCGCCCAGATTAGAGGTTTGAGTCAGCCCGTCGGCAGTTCAACCACGAAGCGCGCACCGGCCGGCTGGCCGCGCTCGTAACGGAGGTCGCCGCTGTGTGCGCGCGCGTACGCGCGTGCGATCGCGAGCCCGAGCCCCGTGCCGGCGACTCGGTCGCGCGCAACGCCCGCGCGGGTGAACCGCTCGAACAGTGTCTCCTCGATCTCGAACGCGACGCCGGGGCCTACGTCCTCGACCGAGATGCGCACCTGCCCATCGTCGACCGCAGCGCTGACGAGCACCGGCGCCTGGCCGTAGCGGAGCGCGTTCGTGACGAGGTTGGTGACGATGTGGTCGAGGATCGCCGGATCGATGGTGGCGACGGAGGGGCCGAGCACCTCGACGCGCACGTCGGGGAGGCGCGAGCCGGCAGCGACCGCCACGACAACCTCCAGCCAGTGGCGCAGGTCGAGCTCTTGCGGCTTGACCTCGACGGCTTCTGCGTCGAGGCGCGAAAGGTCGAGCAGCTGCTCGACAAGTGCCGCCATGCGCGCCGTCTGCTGCTCGAGCGCGAGCCGCAGCTCGTCCTTCTGACCGTCGTCGAGTCGGTCGCCGAGGTGGTTGAGCGTCTGCACGAAACCGTGCACCGTCGTCACCGGCGTGCGCAGCTCGTGGGCCGCCAGCGCGACGAAGTTCGTCATCAGCTCGTTCGCGCGCTCGAGCGCGAGCCGCGACTGGTGCTCCTGCTCGAAGAGGCGAACTCGGTCGAGCGCAATCCCGGTCAGTGCCGCCACGGTGTGCAGCGCGCGCAGCTCGTCCTCGCCGAAAAACGGTGCGTACGGGGACGTCCAGACGTGCAGGACGACGCCGGGCTCCTCGACCCGAACCGGCTCGACGTCCTCCGTCTGCTCCGGCACCGCCTGCTGTGCGAGCACGTTGCCGTCCGCGTCGAAGATGCAGGCAGCCCGCGCGCCGACGAGCGCCGCGACCGGGCCGAGCACGCGCTGCGCCACCTCCGCGCGCGTCGTCGCGAGTGTCATCAGCCCGCGGATCGCCTCCTGCAGCCGCTGCTGCTCCGGAGCGCGCCAGGAGGCCCGCACGATCTGTGGCGGCTCGAACCCGAGGAGGAACGCGACAGCGCTCAGGAGCGCGATCGCCTGGACGACCACGGCGCCGGGCGAGCTCGAATTGGTCGCGAGCGCGGAGCCGATGATCGCGACCGTCAGCGCAGCCGCGGCGAACGAGAGCAGCCGCATCCGTGTCCGCGCGACGGAAGGCTGGCCGCGGCCCGCGCGCCAGAGGCGCGTCGTGACGACGACGGAGAGCAGCGTCCAGTGGATGAGGAAGGCGCTGACGTAGACGACGAAGCCGCTCGGGCGCGGATCGCCGGGGGCCGGGATGCTCGGCAGCGCGAACGTCCAGATGCTGAGACCGATCGTCAACAGGCCCACGACCCGCTGCAGGCGCCGGGACGGCGGGACGAACGCCGTCGCGAACCGGTAGCCGAGGTACGGGAAGAGCACGAGCAGCTCGATCTCGAGCCGCAGCAGGGCCCCCACCACGAACCCGTGCGGATGCGCGGGGACGAGCCGCCCGGCGGTGACGAGCAGCCCGAGCGCCAGGAACGAGAGGGTGAGCCAGCCGGCCGCGTCGTCGCGCTTCCGCAGCCAACGGCGGACGGCCACGACCGCGAGCACGACGAACAGGACGCTGTTGACGACGTTGAGCGCTGTGCTGAGTTCGTGCAAGCGGGCCCCCCGATCGGCCGCAGGGTCGCAGCCTAAGCCGCTTCTTAGGCGCGTAGGGGACAATACGCACATGGCGACACGTGTCCTTGTTGTTGATGACGACCCCGGCGTGCGCTCCGCGATCGCGCGGGCACTCCGTGTGGACTACGAGGTGGACGAGGCCGAGGACGGCGCGGACGCCCTGGCGCAGCACGCGGCTGCGCCCGCGGACGCGATCGTCCTCGACCTGCTGATGCCCGAGGTGGGCGGTCTCGAGGTCTGCCGCTCGCTCCGCCGGCGCAACGACCCGGTGCCCGTGCTCGTGGTCACCGCGCGCGACGCGGTCGACGACCGCATCGAAGGCCTCGACGCAGGCGCCGACGACTACCTCGTCAAGCCGTTCGCGATCGAGGAGCTCCGCGCCCGTGTCCGGGCGCTGCTCCGACGGACCGGCGCCGGCGACGACGCCCTCCGCTACGGCGACGTCTCACTCGACCCGGCCACGCGCGAGGTCTACCGCAGCGAGCGCCGGCTCCAGCTGACGCGCACCGAGTTCAACCTGCTCGAGCTCTTCATGCGCAACCCGAAGCAGGTCCTGACGCGCTCGCAGATCTATGAGCGCGTCTGGGGCTACGACTTCGGCGCGACCTCAAACGCCCTCTGGGTCTACATCGGTTACCTGCGGCGGAAGCTCGAAGAAAACGGCGAGCCGCGCCTGCTACACACCGTTCGCGGCGTCGGGTACGCGCTGCGCGAAGAGCCATGAGCCATAGGCTCGGCGGGGGCGAACACAAATGAGCTTCCGCGTTCGGCTCACGCTGATGGTTGCGACGGCGATCGCGATCACCGTCGCGGCTGCATCGGCTGTCGTTTGGGTCGTGGCGAAGCACCAGCTGCGCAGCGGCGTCGACCAGACGCTCGCGGCGCAGGCTCCGGTCGCAGTCGCAGGGCACAACGATCCGTTCTCCCAGCTCTACTACGTCATCCTGCGCGGCGACGGCTCGGTCGAGCGAACCACGATTCCGTTCGCAGTCCCGATCACGGCCCGCGCGCGCCAGGTAGCAGCCGCCGGGCCGGACGGCGGCTACTACTTCACCGACACCACACTCAAGGGGACGCACGTGCGGATGCTCGTCGAGGGTGCCGTGGACCACGGGCAGCCGGCCGCGGTGCTCACAATCGCCTCGCTTGTCCCGACGGACCACGCGCTCGCCCGCATCCGCTTCTGGATCTTCTTGATCGGCGGCATGGGTGTTGCCGCCGCCGCGGCGCTCGCGGCATTTGTCGCGGCCGCGGCACTCAAGCCGATCCAGCGCCTGACGAAGGCCGCCGAAAACGTCGCGGCAACGGGCGACCTCACGCAGCGCGTCGATGCGACCGGCAACGACGAGCTCGGTCGACTCGGGCGGCGCTTCAATGGAATGCTCGCCGCGCTCGAGGAGTCGGTCGGCCGCCAGCGCCGCCTGGTCGCGGACGCCTCCCACGAGCTGCGCACGCCGCTGACCGCCGCGCGCACCAACGTCGACCTGCTCCGCGAGGGCAAGCTGCCCGAGGAAGAGCAGCGACACGCACTGGACGAGGCGTCGGTCGAGCTCGACGCGCTGACCACGCTCGTGTCGGACCTCGTCGAGCTCGCGCGCGGCGAGGAGCGAAAGCTCCGGGTCGAGGACGTGCAACTCGACGAGCTCGTCGAGGGCGTCGTCGAGCGCGCGAAGTCGCGTGCGCCAACCGCCACGTTCGTCACCTCACTGACGCCGACGAAGGTGCGCGTGGACGCCGTGCTGCTCGAGCGTGCCGTGTCCAACCTGCTCGACAACGCCGTCAAGTACAGCCCTGAAGGCGCCCCGATCGAGGTGATCGTGCGAGACGGCGACGTGATCGTCGCCGATCACGGGCCCGGCGTCGCCGCTGAAGACATGCCGCGGATCTTCGATCGCTTCTACCGGGCGGCGGCATCGCGCTCGAAGCCCGGCGCGGGACTCGGCCTCGCGATCGTCCGCGAAGCAGCCGAGGCGCACGGCGGCCACGCGAGCGTCGAGAGCTCGCCGAAAGGCGCGCGCTTCACGCTCACGCTGCCCGCGTCCGTCTAAAGGAGACCGCACCGGCTGCCGATGCGGGCTGCGTGAGCATCGTCACGCGCCACTTGCTGCCGACCGTCGTGATCGGCGTCGCCGTCGTGCTGACGGTCGGCTTCTTCGCCTTCGCACGGCCGCAGTACCACCCCCCGAATCAGGGCGAGGAGATCACGATCAAGGTCCCGCCGGAGCATCCGGCCACCGGTTGGACGTGGGCCGAGGGAACGCCCGGCTTCAAGGCCGGGACAATGCTCGGCAAGCGCCACGACTTCAACATCACTTTCTTGCAGCCGGTCGAGGTCGCGGCCGCTCAACTCGCGGCGGCCCATGCCCTGCTCGATGCCGACGGCGTACGCGTGCTCAATTCCATTCGCACCGATCTGCGCGGACCGCTCGCGATCCTCGCGGCGCCGACGATCGGCGAGACACCGGCGCGCACCTGCCTCGCAGTCATGCTGCGTGGAACCGCTCCCGCTCACTGGCGCTGCCCGCATGATCTCGCTGGCTCGCACGTGCTCGTGGCCGCAGCTTCGTCGGCCGCCTCGGTCGGGTCCGCTCATCCGCTCTTCGTGATCGGCGTCGCCAGCGGTGATGTCCAGCGGATCGTGCTCATCGCCGCTCCGCTTGGAAAGGCCACCATCTATACGCGTGGCACTACCTGGGGCCAGTTCGAGGCGAGCGCCTCGCCGCCCACCAAGGACGGCGCGCAGCTCCTCGTGTACGGCAACCACGGTCTCCTCCAGAAGCTGACGCTGAGCGTCGCGCCCGGAGGGCAGCGGATCTTCGACTAGCTCGCGGCGGCGACGAGCTCGGCCACCTCGGTCGGCGTCGTGCCGACCTTGATCCCGACCGCTTCGAGCGCTTCCTTCTTCGCCTGCGCGGTGCCGGACGAGCCGGAGATGATCGCACCTGCGTGCCCCATCGTCTTGCCGGGGGGCGCCGAGAAGCCGGCGATGTACGAGAAGACCGGCTTCGACATGTTCTCAGAGACCCACGTCGCAGCCTTCTCCTCTTCGTCGCCCCCGATCTCGCCGACGAGCACGACGTACTTGGTCTCCGGGTCGGCCTCGAACTTCGCCAGCACGTCGATGAAGCCGGAGCCGACGACGGGGTCGCCGCCGATGCCGACGATCGTCGAGTTGCCGAGCCCGCGCTGGGCCACCTCGTGGCCGATCTGGTAGGTCAGCGTCCCCGAGCGCGAGACGAGCCCGATCGATCCGGGCTGGAAGACCTCCGCCGGGATGATCCCGACGTTCGCCTTGCCCGGCGAAAGCACGCCCGGGCAGTTCGGCCCGATCAGCGTCACGCCCTTGGGGCGGACGTAGGTGTACGCGCGCAGCATCTCGTGCGCGGGCACGTGCTCGGTGATGCAGATCACGGTCTTGATCCCCGCGTCGACCGCCTCGTAGATCGCGTCGGGCGCGAAGCGCGCGGGCACGAAGATCAGCGATGTGTTCGCCCCGGCGTCCTCGACCGCGTCCGCGACCGTGTCGAAGACCGGAATGCCCTCGACGTCCTGGCCGCCCTTGCCGGGCGTGACACCGGCGACGACGTTCGTCCCGTACGCGCGGTTCCGTAGGCCGTGGAAGCGGCCCTCCGAGCCGGTCAGGCCCTGGACGACGAGCTTGGTGTCGTTGTCGACGATGATCGCCATCGGCTACCCCTGCGACTTTCTGCCCTTGAGGACGATGTAGTCGTTCGCCCACGTGCTGCCGTCGGCGCTCGTGAACGGCGCGAGCAGCTCCCGAACGCGCCCTGCTTCGTCACCGGTGCAACCGGTGCGCGCGAGCCACTCGTCCATGTCGTGCTCCTTGGAGAAGAACAGCTCCTGCTCGATCTCGAGGCCGGCATCCACGAACAACTCGTGCCACTCCTCGATGGACAGCGAGCGATGGTGCGTCGGATCGCGCAGCTTCTCCGCTTCCTGCTCCTCCTCGGTGCGGTAGAGCATGTCCTCGATCACGAGCACGCGGTTCGAGACGCGCACCATCTCGCCGATCGCCTTGCCGAGATCGCCGAAGTGATGGGCCGCGATTCTCGAGACGACGACGTCGAACGAGCCGTCGGTGAAGGGAATGTCTTCCGCCGGGGCGACAACATCCGCGCGCATTCCGGGTGACGGGTCGAGCGTGACCACCTCCGCCCCCTGTTCGCGCAGCCGCCGCGCGACATGACCGCCCCCAGTCGCGACGTCGAGCACCTTCACGCCCGCGTGCGGGTTGCAGAGCTCCACCACGGCGTCGAGGTCATCGCCCGTCGAATGCGTGACCGACGTGCGATACAGCTCGGCGCGCTCGTCCCAGGGGTTGCTCATCGCGCGAGCTCCACTGCTTTCTTGGCCGCCTCGAGCATGGTCGGTTCGACGAAGAGGTTCGACTTCGCGGCCTCGGCGAGGATCTTGCGGCCCTCCTCGGCGTTCGTCCCGTCGAGGCGAACGACGATCGGGATCGCGATGCTCATCCGGTCGAGCGCCTCGAGGATGCCGCGTGCAACCTCGTCGCCGCGCGTGATCCCGCCGAAGATGTTGAACAAGACCGACTTGACCTGCGGATCGCGGGTGATCACCTCGAGCGCGTCGACCACGCCTTCCGCGTTGCCGCCGCCGCCGAGGTCGCAGAAGTTCGCCGGGCGGCCGCCGGCCACGACGACGACGTCGACCGTCGACATCGACAGGCCCGCGCCGTTGCCGCAGATCCCGACGTCGCCGTCGAGCTTCACGTAGACGACGCCCTTCTCGCGCGCGAACGCCTCGAGCGGGTCGGCGGCGCTCGTGTCGCGGAACTCGGCGATGTCCGGGTGGCGATAGAGCGCGCTGTCGTCGACGGTGAACTTCGAGTCGAGCGCCTTCACCTCGCCCTCCGGCGTGACGATCAGCGGGTTGATCTCGGTGAGCATCGCGTCGCTCTCGACAAAGCAGCGATAGAGCTTTCCGATGATGTCGGCGATCTGCTTCTGCTCGCCCGCATCCTCGACGCCGGCGCCGTAGACGAGCCGGCGCGCGATCCAGGGCTGGAAGCCCTCGAGTGGGTCGACGTGCAAGCGCACCAGCGCATCGGGATCGTTCGCCGCGACCTCTTCGATCTCGACGCCGCCCTGCGTCGTGAACATGAACAGCGGCTGCTTGACGCCGCGATCGAAGGTGATCGAAAGGTAGTACTCCTTCGCGATCTCGGACGCGCTCTCGATCCAGACCTTCTCGACGACGTGGCCGCGAATGTCGAGGCCGATGATCTCCTTCGCCTTCTGTTCCGCGTCCGCGGGATCGTCAGCGAGCTTCACGCCGCCGGCCTTGCCGCGGCCGCCGGTGAGCACCTGCGCCTTGACGACGACCGGGCCGCCGATCTCCTCCGCAGCCTTGCGAGCCTCCTCCGGCGTCGCCGCGAGGCGACCCTCGGAGACCGGGATCCCGAACTGCTTGAAGAGCTGCTTGCCCTGGTACTCGTGGAGGTCCATGGAGCCGCGACGACTGTAGATGATCACTACCGGCCCGCGGCGCAGTCACGTCGCGAAATGTCTTGCGTCGTCGGTAACCTCGCCGCCGATGGAAGCGATCGTGGTTGAAGAACTGCGCAAGCGCTACGGCGACGTGCAAGCGCTCGACGGCGTCTCCTTCGCCGTGCAAGAAGGCGAAGTATTCGGACTGCTCGGCCCGAACGGCGCGGGCAAGTCGACGACGGTGCGCTCGCTCGTCACGCTCACGATGCCCGACTCCGGATCGGCGTCCGTCGCCGGCCACGACGTGCTGCGCGAGCAAAACGCCGTGCGGCGTGTGATCGGCTACGTCCCCCAGGACTCGGGGGTCGACGAGCTCGGCACGGGACGCGAGAACCTGATGCTCCAGGGCCGCGTGCAGGGGATGCGCGGAAAGGATCTGCGTGCGCGCACGGAGACGCTGCTCGAGCTCGTCGGCATCACCGAGGCGGCCGACCGGATCGTCAAGACCTACTCCGGCGGAATGCGCCGCCGGCTCGACATCGCGCTCGGGCTCGTGCACCGGCCGCGCGTGCTCTTCCTCGACGAGCCGACGACGGGGCTCGATCCCGAGGCGCGCGTCGTCATGTGGGAAGAGGTGTCACGCCTGGCGCAGGCCGAGTCGCTGACGATCCTGCTCACGACGCACTACCTCGAGGAGGCCGACCAGCTCGCAGACCGGCTCGCGATCGTGTCGCAAGGCAGGGTCGTCGTTGAAGGGACGCCTGCTGCGCTGAAGGCGGGCCTGCGCGGCGACGCGGTGCACGTCGAGGTCGAGAACGCCGCCGTCGCCGAGGCACAGCGCGTCCTCGCGGCGGTCGGAGCGGCGCCCGAGCAGGTGCTCGATGGGCGCACGATCGTCTCGCGCGTCGAGAACGGCGGCCGCGCCCTCCCGGGGATCATCTCCGCCCTCGAGACCGCTGGCATCCCGGTCGCTTCGGTGTCGCTCTCGCGGCCGTCGCTCGACGACGTCTATCTGCACTTCACCGGCCGCGAGTTCGCATCCGAGGATCGCGCCGCATGAAACGGGTGCTGCTTTGAAGACATTGAGCGACACGTGGTTCATGGTCGTGCGCCAGGCAAGGAACCTGATGCGCGAGCCGATCTGGATCGCCCTCATCCTGATCCAGCCGATGGTCTGGCTGATCCTCTACGGGCAGCTGTTCAAGAACGTGACGAAGCTCGGCGGCTTCGGCACCAGCTCGTACATCA
>JAOPYY010000125.1 GCA_025964395.1 Actinomycetes bacterium
CCCAGGCGCGCGTCATCGCTTCGAGCGACGCCTTCGTCGCGCCGTAGGCCGCGCCGCCTACGAGCCCGACGCCGCCGGCCATGCTGCTGACGTTGACGATGCTGCCGTGGCCCCTCGCAGCCATTCCTGGAGCGAAGGCCGCTACAAGGAAGAACGGCGCCCGAACATTGCCGGCGAACATTTTGTCGAACGTAGAAACGTCGAACTCCGCGGTCGGGGCGAAGAGCGCGATCCCGGCGTTGTTGATCAGGATGTCGACGTCGCCGACATCGCTTGCCAGGCGTTGCACGTCGGCGGCGTCGCCGAGGTCGGCAGCGACAAAGCTCGCCTTGCCGCCCGTGACGGTGATGTCCGCGACCGTCTCGGCACCGCGCGCGGCGTCTCGGCCATGAACGAGCACCTCCGCCCCGTCGCGGGCCAGCTGCAGTGCGACTGCGCGACCGATGCCGGACGTCGCGCCGGTCACCAGCGCCCGTTGCCCTTCGAGGTTGTTCTGAGTGCTGGCTGACATAGCCGCTCCTCCGTGAGGCCTCCTGAGCGATCGATGTCGATCGTCATCGATGCGCCTGACCGTAGCAGATTCGATGACAGTCGTCATCGAAAAAGCGCTACGATGCCCCCATGAGTGCACAGAGCGGGAACCCAGACGTGACCAGCACCCGGCCGCGATCCCCGGCTCGGGCGCGCATGGTGAGCAGTGCGGCCACGCTCATTCGCGAGCGCGGCATCCACGGCGTGGGCCTCCGTGAGGTCGTGACTCACTCCGGCGGGCCTCGCGGCTCTCTCGGCCGCTACTTCCCCGGCGGCAAGACACAGCTCGTCACGGAGGCAATCGATGACGCTCTGGCCGCCGTCTACGACGAACTCGATCGGACGCTCACCGAAGCCAAGACCTTCGCTGAGGCGATCGACATGATCGTGATGCCGTGGCGGGGCCTGCTCGTCGGACACGATTTTGCCTTGGGCTGTCCGCTCGCGGCCACCGTTGTCGACGCCGCCGACAACGACGACCTCCGCACCCACGTCGACGAGATGCTCGCCCGGTGGCAAGCGCCGGTGGCCGACGTCTACGTCAAGTTCGGAGCTGCGCCGGCGGAAGCAGAAGGGCACGCGATGGTCCTGCTGGCCGCGCTCGAGGGCGCTCTCATTCTGTCGCGCGCGCGACGCAGCATCGATCCGCTCGAGACAGTGGCGCGCTACTTCGCGGCCCGAGCTCCAGGCGCGCCTGTCGACGTGATCACGCCCGCGCCTGTTCTGGGAGGTTCCGACATACGTCCGGGACCCGGAGGCCGCTTCCGTTCGTAGTGGAATAGATGGTCGCGACCATTCTCGCCGCCGCCACGCTGGCGGCTGCGTCACAGCCGCATCCCTGTCGGACACCGCTCCCGCACGGCCCCGCTGTGCCCGCGCCGATCGTGCTCTGGACGAGTTGCGGCAGCTTCCGGCTCGCGCCGGGCGGGCGGCTCAGCCGTCTACCACGCCACTGGCTCGCCCTGCACGGCAGCGGCACCGGCCGCCGCTACGGCGCCCACCTCGACGTTCGCCGCACCCGCCCAGGCCGGTTTCTCGTACTCCTCCACGGCCGGGTGGTCTGGCGTTCCGCTCGGCTCTACCCGCGCGACGGCGGCAGCGTCGCCTTCGGCCCACACGCCTTGGCGTTCGCCTCCTACCGCCGCGGCATCTTCCTGACCAACCTGCGCGGCGCCGAGCGGCTCGTCGCGCCCGGCCGTGGCCTCTACCCGTACAGCTTCACCGGCAACGGCGACCTGATCGTCACCGGCAGCCGAACGATCAGGCTCGTCTCGCCAGACGGAGCCACCCTGCGCAGATTCACGTACCGCCCCCGAAACGGCTACAGCTTCGACGAGCAAACCGACAACCTCTACTTCGTCACACCTGCCGGCCGGCTGGCGACCGCCCACGGGACGCGCATCACCTTCGGCCGTGCGCTCGCGGAGCTCTACGGAATGGTCACCGTCGCCCGGCCCAACCTGCTCGTCTTCTTCGGCGCCCACTCGATCACCGCCACCAAGCGCGACGGGACCGTTATCGCCGAAGCGCAGTGGAAGGCACACCAGCTGAGCTCGGACTCCGGCGTCGCAGTCTCGCCCGACGGAAACGCCTTCGCCTTCCGCCTCAGCGACGCCCACCCCGGCTCGCGCTCGAGCACCGCGACCGTCTATCTGCTCGGAGCGGGCTCCTCGCGAGCACGCGCGATCTACCGGCACCGGCTCGGCCCGAGCGGCTGCGCTGTCGGCGCCAACCTCAGCTGGCAGGGAACAAACGTGCTCTACAGCTCCAGCGACGGCACACTCGCCATCCTCGACACAACGACAGGCACCGCCGTCGATCTCACCACGCTGGCTCGAACGCTCCCGCACCGGGCAACCGCCGAACGCGCGTACGCCAGCTGGCGACGCGACTTCCGCCGCTGACGATGCCCGCCGCGCGCGGGCGCGAAATTCATCGGTCGGGCGCGGTCCCTCGGGACGGTGGGCGCCGCACCGTCGGTCAGTGCTGCGCAGGGGGCTGCCTCGGCAATGCTGTTTCCACCTCACGATCCCCCGACCGATGCGCTATCGAATCATGACCACAGACCAACGCTTCACCATGCGACTGACGCCGCGTGGCTGAGCGCCCAGGAACTCGGCTGTTGATCGCCGCAGGCGTCGCGGCTGCGGATGTCGATGAACTGCCTCCGCACGTCCGTTCCCTGATCGACAACGCCTCCGACGTGCTCGTATTGACGCCGATCATCGCGAGCAAGCTTCATCTTTGGACGAACGACGTCGATCGCGAACGTCACGAGGCCGACGAGCGGCTGAACGCAATCCTCGGCGACCTCGCGACAATCGCCCCGGACTTGCACGTGCGGGCCGAATTGGGAAGCGATGTCCCCCTCACCGCCTTCGACGATGCCGTGCGAACCTTTGGCCCCGACCACATTTTGATCGCGCTCCGAAGCGCGGATCACGCGGCCTGGCAGGAGGAGCACCTCGTCGACCGGGTGAAGCGTCGCTACCAGATCCCGATCACCGTCTTCGAACTCGACCGCGAGGGCCACGTGCCCTCGCCGGCTCCCGACTGAGGTCACTAGCACCGCCTCTTGGACGAAGCTCCCCGCCTCGCTTCGCCGCGTCAGCGGCTCCGGGCTGTGCCGCCGGAGTCGGTCGCGCGGAAGCAGCCATGGATGTGGTCGTTGATCACGCCGACGTTCTGCATGAACGCGTACACGCTCGTTGGGCCGACGAAGCGGTACCCCTGCGACTTCAGCTGCTTCGCGAACGCCTCCGCCTGAGGCGTCGAGGTGGGTAGGTCCGCGAGAGACCGCGGTGCCCGTTTGCGGGCGACCTCGTAGGACTTCACGAGCGCCGCGAGGCTCGGCGACGCGGACATCATCGCGCGGGCGTTGTCGACCGTCGCCTGGATCTTGCCGCGGTTGCGAATGATCGAGGCGTCCTGCACCAGCCGGTCGACGTCACGCGCGGTCATCGCGGCAACCTTGGCGACGTCGAAGCGGCGGAATGCCTTTCGGAAGGCGTCTCGCTTTGCGAACACGATCGCCCAGCTGAGCCCGACCTGGAACACGCCGAGGGTGAGCGCCTCGAACATTGCGGACTCGTCGCGGGTGCGGTTGCCCCAGACCTCGTCGTGGTAGCGGCCGAGGTCCGTGTTGCCGGCACCGGCCCAGGCGCAACGTGGCTTGCCGTCGTGCCCGATGATCACGTCGCTGTTCATCCGACCAGCCCCCATCGAGATCGTCTCGAGTATAGTCCCCAAACTAGACCGATTGGTCTAGTCCAAGGAAGCGATGGCGTCCGAAGGGAGAACGAGCTTGCGCATAGCGAAAGACAAGGTCGACGTCCGGATGGAGATTCCAGGCGCCGTGATTCGTCAGCGAACGGATTTTGGCGACGCAAGCGGGTTCAAGACGATCAGCTGTGAGTACTTCACGCTCTCGGCGGGCGTCGACACCACCCCGCTCTTCCAGGGACTGGAAGCTGACCTCTGCCAGTGCCCCCATTGGGGCTTCGTGCTGAGCGGAGAGCTAACCACGACCGATGCGAACGGCGCGCACGAGACAGTCAACGCGAATGACCTTTTCTACTGGCCGCCCGGGCACAACGTAAAGGTCGATGCCGACGCGGAGATCGTGATGTTCAGTCCCCAGCGCGAGCACAGCCACGTCATCGAGCACATGATCGAGAAGGCGAAACCTGGCTAGAGCTCCTGAGATGGACGGGCGTCAACCTGCCGACTCCCGTGTGAAGCGGGGCGACCATGCCGGCACGCCATCCCGTTCCGACGACGGTGCAAATCGAGGCGTGAAGGTCATGCATTCAACCAAGCAGCGCTTGCTCGATGCGGGCTTGCCCATGCTCCTCGAGCATGGCTACAACGATCTAGGCATTCAGGCTGTGCTTGCAGCCACGGCTACTCCCAAGGGTTCGTTCTACCATCACTTCAAGGACAAGGAGGACTTCGCACTTCAGGTCGTCGACCAATACATGCGGGAGGTGCATGCGGGTCTTGATGCTTGCCTCGGAGACACGAGCCGTCCTCCGCTCGAGCGAGTGCGCTGCTTCTTCGAGACGACGGAACAGCAGTACAGAAGCGAGGGTTACATGGGCTGTCTGTTGGGCGGGCTCGGGCAAGAACTGTCCGGCGCGAGCGAGGTGTTCCGGCGCAAGATCGGGGAGTGCTTCTCCGAAATCGCCGGCCGTGTGGCCGTTTGCCTGGACGAGGCTCGACAAAGAGGCGACATGCCGGCGGATTTGGATGCACGGCACATGGCGAGCGTGCTGGTCGACTGCTGGGAGGGTGCAGCGCTGCGAAGCCGACTGCGGCGAGATGGCGCCCCGCTGACCGCGATGCTTGACTTTTACTTTCGCTGCGCAGTTGCGACGGACAACGGTGTCAGGGGGCTTGGTTGAAGACCCAGCGGATCAGTCGCCGATCGCGCACAGAACGTTGAGCTCCGGCATGTAGCCTGCCGCGTCGCCGCACGGGATGTCATAGGCGATCGCCCGTTAGCTGTAAACGCTGCGCCGCGAGCTGTCCTTCGCGATGCTCGTGACGTCGACCAGGTCGAATTCGTCGATCTGCCGCTCGCGCATGTCCTCGGTGTTCATGAAGACGACGGTCCGTAGGTTGCGAAGGCCCCGGTAGCGGTCGTTGTTCGAGTAGATCGTGGTGTTCCACTGGTCGTGGGAGCGGAGGGTCCCCAGCGTCAGCCGCCCTTCCGCCGGAACTGTCGCCGGCAGCGACGCCGACGAGAACTCCGCGCGTTCCGACGGGGTCAGGAAAACCCGCTCGCGAGCGGGCTGGCGGATGCGGAACCCGCGCGGCCTGCGCACGCGCTCGTTGAAATCGTCGAAGCCGTCGAGCGCCTGGGCCATGGTGTCGCGGATGCGGTCGTAGTCGTCGACGTTTGCCTCCCATGGCTGCTGAACGTCCAGCCGCGGATTGCGGGCGACCTCGCGCTGCTGCGCGGCGTCGCCAAGGCGGTCATCGCGGCGGCCGAGCACGAGCCTGGCGTGCTCGACCACGCGTTCATCGAGTGTCACACCGCCGGCTTCGAGGACTACCGACGCCTCTGCGCGGCCACGCCGTGGTCGTCGCCGGCGGTCGGCAGCGACAGATGACCGCGATCGGTTCACCCCGCGCCTGGCCGGACAGCAATGTCCCTGCCGAGGTACAGGTTCTCGTCCGGCACCGCGAGCGCACAGTGCATTTGCCGGCCCTCAGTGACGGCACATCACGTACCAACGGAGCAGGAATCGCGACGCCTGCCGCCGCGACGAGCGGATGCCGGCGCGCCGAGCTCGTACTCGTGCTCGTGCTGCAAGGCATCGACGGAGCGCCGGCGGCCGAGGAGCGACCACAACCGCTGACGAGGCGAATGTCCCCCCTGACGAGCAATCTAGGGTTCAGCCGCAGCTATCTCGGCGGGTTGCATTGGCGCCTGGTGGCGGTGGGGCCGGTCCGCTGGGGTGCTGCCGCTCCCTGGCGCGCAGCCCGAGCCGCGCTCGGGGTCGTGGTTCCACTTGCCGTCGGTGCAGCCAGCGGTCATCTGGACTACGGCGCTTTCGCCGCGCTTGGCGCGATGCCCGGCGGGTTCGCGTCGTTCCAGGGCGTCTCGCGCGGCCGTATAGCGGCGGTGGCGCTGGCCAGCGGGGGGATGGCGGTGTCGACGTTCGTTGGCGCGACGACGGCTGCTGCCGCCCCGTGGCTGTTGGTGGTGGTGGTGATTGTCTGGGGCTACGTCATGGGACTCGCGGTGTGCCTCGGACCGCGTCTGAGCGTGGCCATCCTGCAGTGGGGCGTTTCTCTGATGATCGCGGTCGGTCTGCCGCTCGCCCCTGCCCCGGCTGGGGTACGAGCCGGGCTCGTGCTCGCCGGCGGCCTGCTGCAGGGCCTGCTGGTTGCCGGCTCGTGGGTCGTGCGGCCTGGTGACGCCGAGCGGAGAGCGATGGCCGATTCCTACCGGGAGCTCTCGGTCTACGCGGGTGGAGTGGCTGATGGAAGCTTCGAGCCGCCGTCGTCGGTCGCCTTCCCGGCCGCCGCCGTCCTCGAGGATCCCAATCCGCTGCTGCGCGAGGTTACGTATTTGACCTGGCTTGACCTGCTTGAAGAAGCCGAGCGCGTGCGGGCCTCGCTGGCCGCTCTGGCCGCCCGGGCTGCCGCCACGGCGCCGGCCGGAGCGGCGCAGCTCCGACGGTTGAGTGCCGACGCCGCGGCAGTGCTGGACGTCGTGGCAGCTTCGCTCGCCGCCAGGCGGCGCGATCGCATCGAGCGAGCACGTGAGCTGACGCGCCGGGCCGCCGCCATCGCCGTTCCCACCGACGCCGTTGGCCGGCCGATCGTCGAGGCGTTGTCCGGCCAGTTGCGCGCGGTGGCTCGACTCGTCGGAAGTCTCGCGGAGTCTCCTCCGGAAGCCAACAGGGTCGGCCAGACCGGAGGCCTGATCCTGCCGCACGAGACGGACGGCACGGCGGTCTTCGCGATGCTTCGAGCCAACGCGAGTCTCGCGAGCGAAGCGGGTCGTCACGCCTTGCGCCTGGCTGTGGCCGGTGGGCTGGCGGAGGTCATCGTCCTGGCTACCGGCCTGAGGGATGGTCGCTGGGTGGTCCTGACCCTCTTCCTCGTCCTCAAGCCCGACTACGGCACCACCGTGTACCGGAGCGTCCAGCGTGGCGTCGGCACAGGCCTGGGCGTAGCGCTCGGGGCGGCGGCGGCGCAAGTCGCCCATCTGGGCCGATGGGAGCCGCTTATCGTCGCGGGCGTCATCGTCGCGGCCGCCTACGCGCTCTTCGACGTCGCCTACCCGCTCTACAGCGTGGCGATGAGCATGTTCATCGTCGTGCTCCTCGACATCCTCGGCACCCCCGCCGTCCCTACCGCCGCAGCCAGGGTCGTCGACACGGCGATCGGCGCGGCGCTCGCGCTGATCGCGTACTTCGCGTGGCCGACGTGGGAGGCCGCGAGCGCCCGGGAAACGTTCGCCCGGCTCGTCGAGACTCACGCCGAGTACGGCGCTTATCTACTTCGGCAACTGGCGTATCCTGGACGTCTTGACGCCGGTCGGCTGCGGAACCTGCAGGTTACGGCCCGACGTGCTCGCAGCGACGCCGAGGCCTCGGCCGCACGCCTCTCCGAGGAGCCTCAGCGCGCTTCGCTGAGGCCACAGCTTGCCCGCGTCCTGATCGCAACGGTGCGCCGACTCGTCCAGGCCGAGCTTGCCCTTCATGTGCTCGCCCCGTTGCAGCAGGTGCCGGCGGCCGACGCGCGCGAGGTTGCGCCGAGCAAGCGTGCCGCGCTGCTCGACCGGCTCGCCTCGGCGCTTACCGCGACGATGAGCGAATTGGCCCGCTCGCTCAGAACCATGCAGCCGGCAGCCGCGGCTCTGCACCTCCGCCAGCACCAGGTCGAACTCGCCGGCCAAGCGAATCCTGAGGACAGCGCACTTGTCAACGCGACCGACAGCCTGGTCGATGCCGTCGATACCCTGCACGCCGTCCTGCGCGACCACCTCGTGTCGCCGAAAGAGTGCCCCTGACCTGAACCATGGGGCAGGACCAGTTGATCGGAGACCAGCCGCGACCGTCCCGCACGGACAGGCGGCCCGATAAAGCCTCATCCCTCGCCGGGGATCGCGGATGGCCAAAAGGGCTCAAGGCGCGAAGGCGTTGGGGCTCGTGGCCCCAATGGTTGAGGTGCTTACCTCCGCAGCCACTGGATGCGTTGCCCCTGCCCCTGCGCTCGTCCCGCCTCCGCGACGGGCTGAGTGACCGGCGTGAGCGCCGCGGCGAGGACACCCATCGCTCAGGACGATACGTGGGTCATCGCACGCTACGCCGGACCCTCCCCGAAAGGGGCCAGGTCGACGGTATCCGAGAGGGCTCCTGCGGTGGCGCGCAGCCAGGAATCAATGCGCGGTTGCACTCGTTCGAGCGCGTCGAGCTCACGGGTGAGGCGGATCGCTTCGTCCGCGGCGTCGACGGCAGGACCGGCGACCGCCGCGTCGTCGACGGTGCGCAGCGCGCGTTCGAGCTCGACGCGCAATGTGGCGATGCGCTCGTCGCAGCGCCGCGCGGTGGCGGCGTAGCCGTTCAGGCGTTGGCGTTGGCGTTCGTCGACGCTTCGGGAAACGCTGGCGAGCAGTCGGTCGATCTGCGCCGGGTTCATCGGGAGCGTCTCGCCCTGCGGTAGTCGTGGTTGAGCATCGCGATGAAGTCGAGGCTGATCTCCTTCGGGCATGCGGCCGTGCACTCTCCGTGGTTGGTGCAGGAGCCGAAGTAGGCCTCCATCGTCTCGACCATCGCGAGCGTGCGCTTCGGCCGTTCGGGTTGGCCTTGGGGGAGGAGGTTGAGGTGCGCGAGCTTTGCGGCGGTGAACAGCTGCCCGGCGCCGTTCGGACAGGCGGCGATGCAGGCGCCGCAGCCGATGCAGGCGGCGGCGTCCATTGCGCGGTCAGCGTCGTCCTTCGGGACCGGGATCAGGTTTGCGTCGGGCGCTGAGCCGGTCGGCGCGGTGATGTAGCCGCCGGACTGGATGATTCGGTCGAGCGGGCTGCGGTCGACGACGAGGTCCTTGACGATCGGGAAGCCGGCGGACCGAAACGGCTCGACCACGATCTCGTCGCCGTCGTTGAAGGTGCGCAGGTGCAGCTGGCAGGTCGTGGTGCCGCGCTGCGGGCCGTGTGCCTGGCCGTTGATCATCAGCCCGCAGGCGCCGCAGATGCCCTCGCGGCAGTCGCTCTCGAACGCGATCGGGTCCGAGCTCTCTGCGGTCAGACGCTCGTTGAGCAGGTCGAGCAGCTCCGGGAACGACATCTCCTCGTTCGCGCCGTCGACCGTGTAGATGACGAAGTCACCGCGCGCCTCCGGGCTGGTTTGGCGCCACACCTTCAGGGTCAGCTTCATGCGTAGCTCCGCTGGGTGGGATGCACGTTCTGGAAGATCAACTCCTCCTTGTGCAGGATGTGGGGTTCGGCGCCGCTGTACTCCCACGCAGCCACGTGCGCGAAGTTGTCGTCGTCGCGCAGCGCCTCGTGGTCGGGCGTTTGGTGCTCCTCGCGGAAGTGGCCGCCGCAGGACTCCTCCCGGTACAGCGCGTCGTGGCACATCAGATCGGCGAGCTCGAAGAAGTCGCTCACGCGTCCCGCCTTTTCGAGCGACTGGTTGAGCGACTCGCCGTCGCCGAGCACGCGGACGTCGGCGTGGTACTCCTCGCGCAGCGCCGCGATCTCGTGGATTGCCTGCTCGAGCCCTGGTCCGTTGCGCGCCATCCCGCACTGCTGCCACAGGGTCCGCCCGAGCTCGCGGTGGAAGTGGTCGACGGACTGGCGGCCGTCGACCGCGAGCAGCGCACGCACGCGCTCGTCGACTTCCTGCTCGGCCGCCTCGAACGCCGGGTGGTCGGTGGGTGGCGGCTGCTCGCCAAGGTGCGCGGCGAGGTAGTCGCCGATCGTCACCGGCAGCACGAAATAGCCGTCTGCGAGGCCCTGCATCAGGGCCGAGGCGCCGAGCCGGTTCGCGCCGTGATCGGAGAAGTTCGCCTCGCCGATCGCGTAGAGGCCGGGGATCGTCGTCATCAGGTTGTAGTCGACCCACAGGCCGCCCATGGTGTAGTGCGGGGCGGGGGAGATGCGCATGGGCACGCGGTAGGGGTCCTCGGCGGTGATGCGCTCGTACATCTGGAAGAGGTTTCCGTAGCGCCCGCGGATCGTGTCGATGCCGAGCCGCTCGATCGCCTCCGCGAAGTCGAGGTAGACGCCGTTGCGGTGCGGCCCGACGCCGAGGTCATCGTCGATCATCGCCTTGGCCGCGCGCGAGGCGACGTCGCGCGGGACGAGATTGCCGAACGCCGGGTAGCGGCGCTCCAGGTAGTAGTCGCGCTCGGCCTCCGGGATCTGGTCCGGCAACCGTTCGTCGCCCTCCTGCAGCGGCACCCAGATGCGCCCGTCGTTGCGCAGCGACTCGCTCATCAGCGTCAGCTTCGACTGCGTCTCATCCGTCTGCGGGATGCACGTCGGATGGATCTGCGTGAAGCACGGGTTGGCAAACACTGCGCCCCTGCGGTGGGCACGCCAGATTGCGGTCGCGTTGGAGGCCTTCGCGTTGGTGGAGAGGAAGAAGGCGTTGGAGTAGCCGCCGGTGGCAAGCACGACGGCGTGCGCGGAGTGCGAGGAGACCTCGCCGGTCAGCAGGTCGCGCACGACGACGCCCGCTGCGCAGCCGTCGTCGACGACCACGTCGAGCATCTCGGTACGCGTGTGCAGCTCGACGTTCCCCGCGGCGATCTGGCGCGACATCGCCTGGTAGGCGCCCAGCAGCAGCTGCTGCCCGGTCTGCCCGCGTGCGTAGAACGTGCGCGAGACCTGCACGCCGCCGAACGAGCGATTGTCGAGCAGCCCGCCGTACTCGCGCGCGAACGGCACGCCCTGCGCGGTCGCCTGATCGATCACCTCGCTGGACACCTGCGCGAGCCGGTAGACGTTGGCCTCGCGCGAGCGGAAGTCGCCGCCCTTGATCGTGTCGTAAAAGAGGCGGAAGACTGAGTCGCCGTCGTTGTGGTAGTCCTTCGTCGCGTTGATGCCGCCCTGGGCGGCGATGCTGTGTGCCCGCCGCGGCGAGTCGTGGAAGGTGAAGACCTTCACCTCGTATCCGAGCTCGGCCAATGTGGCCGCCGCGGACGCGCCCGCGAGGCCGCTGCCGACGACGATGATCGAGAAGTGTCGTTTGTTGGACGGGTTGACGAGACGCACGGAGAAGCGATGGTTGTCCCACGCCTCCTGGATCGAGCCCGGCGGCACATTCGGCTCGAGTACGACGCTCAGCTGACGACCCCCGTCAACACGGCGAGGGGGAAGGAGATGTTGCCGGCGGCGATGACCGCGGCGAAGGCCGTGGCGAAGGCGCGTCGCCGCCGGAAGAGCAGGCCGATGCTCTGGAACAGGCTCCCGGCGCCGTGGTACAGGTGCGTGGCGAGCGCGAGGTTGGCGACGATGTACGCGATCGCCACGGGCCAGCGCTGGAAGCTCTCGACGACGTTGTGGTAGGGATCGCCGGCGCGGAAATCGGGGTTCGCCGTGCCCCAGGTCAGGTCGAGCAGGTGGAACACAACGAACAGCGCGACGATGATCCCCGTCCAGCGCATCGTGCGGCTCGCGAAGCTGGCGGCGACGTAGTCGCGCGGCGAGCGGTAGGCCTCCGGCCGGGCGCGCCGGTTGACGCGCGTCAGCGAATAGGCCGCCTGCACGTGCACGACGACTGCTGCGAGCAGGACGATCCGGACGGCCCACAAAAGCGTCTCGCGCGGCAGCGCCGGCTCGCCTGCAGTGCGCAGCCAACGCGAGTAGGCATCCAGCGGGCCGGCGCCGAGATAGAGCTTGAGATTGCCGAGCATGTGCACGAACACGAACAGCAGCAACACAATCCCGCTGACCGCCATCGCGTACTTCTTGCCGACGTGGGTCGAATAGAGCCCGGGCCCGCGGGCGTCGAGCGCGATCTTGCCTACGGCTGCCGTCTCAGGAGCGGTCGGGGCGGGGGCTACATCTTTACGACGGCGCTTGCGTGGAGGCCCCGCCGACGCTCGCGTTGTCGGCTCGTCGGCGGGCTGATGCGTGGTCGTCACGCGGCGTCATCCGCCGGCGTCAAGGAGACGCGCTGCCCTCCCCGGTCTGGCGTGCCGAATCCCACCTGGCGATCTTCCCCGCGACACGAATTGGAGTGGGCTGCTGCAAGGGCGGGGAAGGACCGTCCCAGCGGCCGGGCGCCGCGTAGAGCGCCGTTGAACAGCCGGCGGCGTCCACCGCCGTCGTACGTCACGCGGCGTATTCGAAGAGACGCCCTCACGGCGATGGCAGCGGGGTGCCCGCGACGGTAAATGGTGTCTTTGCGCCTGATCCGTGCAGCCGCCCGGTCACACCATGAGCGAGCGAAGGGAATCTCCGATGACCGACAGCGAAGTAACGCACGAGACCTTGGCGCGGAGCACGAAGGAGAGCAAGACGATGGATACTCGCGCCACCACGTTTCTGCCGCGCGGTCGAGATCTGTTGAGAGATCCGCGCTACAACCGAGGCACGGCGTTCACTGCCGACGAGCGCTCGGTGCTTGGGCTTGATGGGCTGCTGCCGCCCGCGGTGCTGTCGCTGCAGGACCAGGCGGTGCGTTCGTATGCGCAGTATCGCGCGCAGCCGACCGAGTTGGCGAAGAACGTCTTTCTTGCGGGGTTGCATGACCGTAACGAGGTGCTGTATTACAAGTTGCTGGAGGAGCATCTGAAGGAGATGCTGCCGGTCGTGTACGACCCGGTCGTGGCGCAGGCGATCGAGCGGTACAGTCACGAGTTCCAGCGCCCGAACGGCGTGTATCTCTCCGTTGACGACATCGACGGGATTGAGGTCGCGCTTCGCAATTACGGCCTCGGCGCTGATGAGGTCGATCTGCTCGTGGCGACCGATGCCGAGCAGATCCTCGGGATCGGCGACTGGGGCACGAACGGGATGGCGATCTCGATCGGCAAGCTGGCGGTGTACACCGCGGCTGCGGGTATCGATCCTGGTCGGGTGATTCCGGTGATGCTGGACGCGGGCACGGATCGTGAGTCGCTGCTCAACGATCCGCTGTATGTCGGCAACCGGCACAGCCGAGTGCGCGGCGAGCGCTATGACGAGCTGATCGCTGCGTATGCCGAAACGGCAGGGCGACTGTTCCCGAACGCACTGCTGCATTTCGAGGACTTCGGTCCTTCGAACGCGCGGCGGATCCTGAACAAGTACCGCGCCGGGGCCAGGATCTTCAACGATGACGTGCAGGGAACCGGCGCGATTACGCTTGCCGCGGTGCTCGCCGGGATGCGTGTTGCGGGGTCGCGACCGAGCGAGCAGGGGGTGGTGATCTTCGGCGCCGGGACGGCCGGGGTGGGGATCGCCGACCAGATCCGCTCGGTCATGATCAGCGACGGGCTCGACGAGGCTGCGGCGACGGGGCGCTTTTGGCTGGTGGACAAGCAGGGTCTGCTCGTCGACGACATGAGCGATCTGCGTGACTTCCAGCAGCCCTACGCCCGGCCGCGTTCGGAGGTCTCCGCTTGGAAGTCGACGGGTGTCGATGGGTCGTTCGGGCTGTATGACGTCGTCGCGAACGCTCACCCGACGATCATCGTGGGAACCTCGACCGTCGGCGGTGCGTTCACAGAGCAGATCGTGCGGGAGATGGCGTCGCATGTGCAGCGGCCGATGATCTTCCCGCTCTCGAATCCGACCGAGCGGATCGAGGCGGTGCCGGCGGACGTGATCGAGTGGACGGATGGTCGCGGTCTGGTGGGAACCGGCACACCGTGGGATCCGGTCTCGTACAAAGGTGTCGAGTACCACGTCGGCCAGGCCAACAACGCGTTGATCTACCCGGGCATCGGCTTGGGAACGATCGTTGCGCGCGCCGACCATGTGACCGACGGGATGCTGCTCGCCGCAGCGGAGGCGATTGCCGGGCTCGTCGACGTCAGCCGGCCGGGGGCCGGGCTGTTGCCCGACGTCCAGAACCTGCGGGCCAGCTCGGCGAGCGTCGCTGTCGCTGTCGCACGCCAAGCGGCGGAGGACGGAGTTGCGCAGGTGGATCTTCCCGATTTGGTGCAGGCCGTTCAAGACGCGATGTGGCAAGCCACGTACCCGCGCCTAGAAGTGAAGTGATGGCGAAGGTGTGGAACGCGCAGCTGCGCTCGGTGCCGATCGCGACGGGTGCGACCGGCACGCGGATCGAGACGGATTCGATGGGCTCCATCGAGGTGCCCGCCGAGCATTACTGGGGCGCGCAGACGCAGCGCTCGCTGATCCACTTCTCGATCGGCGACGACCACATGCCCACGCCGGTCTATCACGCCTATGGATATGTGAAGAAGGCCGCAGCGCTCATCAACGTCGAGTCGGGGCGCTTGGACGACGAGCTTGCGCAGGCGATCGTGGCTGCGGCGGACGAGGTGATCGGGGGCAAGCTCGACTCCGAGTTGCCGCTGTATGTGTGGCAGACAGGATCGGGCACGCAGTCGAACATGAACGTCAACGAAGTGATCGGCAACCGGGCCAGCCAACTGCTCGGCGGCGAGCTCGGTTCGAAGCAGCCGGTGCATCCCAACGACCACGTGAACATGGGCCAGTCCTCGAACGACACTTTCCCGACTGCGATGCACATCGCAACGCTGCTCGCGATCCGCGACCACACCCTGCCGCAATTCGATGAGTTGATCGACGCGATCTGGTCGAAGGCAGTGCAGTGGGTCGACGTGGTCAAGATCGGGCGCACACACCTTCAGGACGCGGTGCCCCTCACCGTCGGGCAGGAGTGGTCCGGCTGGACGACGCAGCTCAGAGACGCGCGTGGCAGGCTCGAGCAGGCACTCGAGTCCCTGCACGAGCTCGCCGCCGGAGGGACGGCCGTAGGAACCGGCCTCAACGCCCCAGAAGGATTCAGTGAGGAGATCGCAGCCAAGCTCGCCGAGCTCACGGGCCTGCGGCTCAAGACAGCGCCGAACAAGTTTGCAGCGCTGGGATCGCTGGACGCAATGGTCGCGGTCAGCGCCGGCCTGCGCGGCCTTGCGGTAGCGCTGATGAAGATCGCCAACGACATGCGCTGGCTCGCATCCGGCCCCCGCGCGGGCCTGCACGAGCTGAAGCTTCCGGCCAACGAGCCGGGCTCGTCGATCATGCCCGGCAAGGTCAACCCCACCCAGCAGGACGCGATGGTCATGGTCTGTCTGCAGGTGATCGGCGCAGACGACGAAGGCAGCAGGCTTCGCGAAGCGGCACTCGCGCTCGGTGTCCCGGCAGCCGACTTCGACCGGATCGCCGACCCCATGAGCATGGTCGGCGACCTACGGCGGGATCTCGGGCTCACGCAGGCGAAGCGCGGAAGGACGGGGTGAGCGCATGCGTGTGGCTCTGATGGTTCCTTGCTACGTCGACATGTTCTATCCCGAGGCGGGGGTGGCGACGCTCGAGTTGCTCGAGAAGCTCGGTGTCGAGGTGGACTACCCGTTCGATCAGACTTGTTGCGGGCAACCGATGGCGAATAGTGGTGCGGTCAAGCAGGCCAGGGCGACGGAAGAGTTGTTCGTGCGCAACTTCGCAGCGTACGAGCACGTCGTGGCGCCGTCGGGGAGTTGCGTGCATCACATTCGCAACAAGTTCACTGCGGCGGCGGACACCGCCGAGCGTCGACATGTGTCCGCGCACGTGTGGGATCTGCCCGAGTTTCTCTGTGACGTGCTGAAGGTGGAGGCGTTTCCGTGGGCGGAGTTTCCGCATGAGGTGACGTTGCATGTCAGTTGCTCGGCGATCCGCGGGTTGTTCGAGCAGTCGATGAGCGAGCGACCGAATGATCCGTGGTTCTCGAAGCCGAGGAGCTTGCTGGAGAAGGTCAAGGGTGTCGAAATTGTCGATTTCGACCGGCCGGATGAGTGTTGCGGGTTCGGTGGGACGTTTGCGGTCACCGAGGAGGCGGTGTCCGCTGCGATGGGCAATGACAAGCTCGAGCGGATGGGCGCGAGTGGGGCGCGTTATGTCGTCTCCGCGGACCTGTCGTGCTTGATGCATCTGCAGGGGTGCGCGCACCGCAACCGTGAGGAGTTCCAGTTCCTGCACTTGGCTGAGGTCCTGAACGGAAAGGTGCAATGAAGCCGATCGACCAGGCGCGGAACGCGCTCGCATTCCTCGAGGACGACACCCATGAGCACGCGTTTGACCAGTTGATCTGGGGGCTTCGCGAACGGCGTGACGCAGCGGCGCGCGAGGTTCCGGAGTGGGAGCAGTTGCGGACGTTGGCGTCGGAGATCAAGGAGCACACGCTGTCGAACCTTGCGCGGTACCTCGAGCTGTTCGAGGCGCGCGCGAAGCGCAACGGTGTGCAGGTGCACTGGGCGCGCGACGCGCACGAGCACAACCAGATCGTGTACGACATCCTGAGTTCGCACAACGTCGAGTGGCTCGTGAAGTCGAAGTCGATGCTGACCGAGGAGTGCGACACCCGTGCGTTCCTGGGGCAACGCGGGATCGAGGTCGCCGAGACCGACCTCGGCGAACGGATCCAGCAGCTCGACGACGAGCCCCCGAGTCACATCGTCGGCCCGGCGTTCCAGAAGACGCCACAGGACGTCGCCGACCTGTTTCACCGTGTCTACGGTTCTGATCCGAACAGACCGGACCCCGTCTACCTCGCTCAGGTGATGCGCGAGCAGACCCGCCCGCTGATCCTCGATGCGCAGGCGGGAATGACCGGCGCCAACTTCGCGGTCGCCGAGACCGGTGCGGTTGTGACGGTGACCAACGAGGGCAACGCGGACCTCAGCGCCAACGTTCCAAAGTTGCTGATCTGCTCGGTCGGGATCGAGAAGGTCATCCCAGGCGTCGAGCAGCTCGCCGTCTTCATCCGGCTCTTGACCCGCAGCGCGACCGGTGAGCGAATCACGCAATACACCTCACATTTCGCAGCCCCACGCATGGGTGGAGAGATGCACATCGTGCTGGTGGACAATGGCCGCTCGCAACGGCTCGCCGACGAGCGGTTCTGGCCGTCCTTGAAGTGCATCCGCTGCGGTGCGTGCATGAACACGTGTCCGGTGTACCGGCGCAGCGGCGGCCTGAGCTACGGCTCGACCTACATGGGGCCGATCGGGATCATCACGATGCCGTCCGTCGACATCCATCGCCACAGCGAGCTGCCGTATGCCTCCACGATCAACGGCAGCTGCTCGAACGTCTGCCCCGTGCAGATCAACATCCACGAGCAGATCTACGAGTGGCGCGAGGTGATGGGCGCGAAGGGTGAGTTCTCCGCGACCAAGAAGGCGGCGATGAAGGTCGCCGACAAGCTCCTCAGCAACCCTCGCGCCTACCGGGTCGCCGCCGAGGCCGGCGGCTCAGCACTGGGCGTTCTGCCGCGCTTCGCGATCTACAACCGACTGAACGCGTGGGGCCGTCGCCGCGAAATACCGAGCCCGGCGGAAGAGACCTTTCATCAGTGGTATGCCCGCAACCGCACCGGGGCGGCGCAGCCACCAGAGACGCCGGCCGAGACAACCGAGGCGAAGGCGGTTGACGATGAGCGTGCGTGAGGACATCCTGACCGCGATCCGGGAGCACCATCCGCCGCCACGGGAACTGCCCGAGGTCCCTGACTTCCACCGCGCAACTGACAACAGCCTGAGCGACCTGTTCAGCCGCGCCTTGGCGCGGCTCGATGGCAAGACCGTGGCCGAGCCGCCAACCGACCTACAAATGTGGCTGACCGAGACCTTCCCTGACGCCGGCCGCATCTGCTCAGCAGTTCCGGAGCTCGAGGGAACCGTCACCCCGGCAGAGTTTTCCGACTGGGCCGCGCCGGCAGACGTCGACGTCACCGTCGTTCGAACACCGCTCGGGGTGGCCGAGACCGGATCGGTCCTCGTCACAGAGAAGGAACTGGAAGTCAACACGATCGTCGTCCTCGCGCAGCACCTCGTGGTGCTGCTCGACCCCGCCGACCTCGTCGAGAACATCCACGACGCCTACCACCACCCGAGCTTCCAGCAGGCCGCCTACGCGGCGCTGCTCTCGGGGCCGTCCGGGTCGGCCGACATCGGCGGCAAGACCGTGCACCCCGCGCAGGGCGTCACCACGCTCACGGTGATCCTGTCGCCACGCCCGGCATCGGAGGCCATCCCGGAAGGAGCAACGCGATGACACGCACGATCTCGGATCTGATCGTCGAGACGTTGAAGAATGCCGGCGTTCGACGGGTGTACGGGCTGCCGGGCGACTCGCTCAACGGCTTCACCGACGCGCTGCGCCGCGACGGCACGCTGTCCTGGGAGCACGTGCGACACGAGGAGGTTGCGGCGTTCGCCGCGGCCGGGGAGGCAGCGGTCACCGGTGAGCTGGCGGTCTGCGCGGGGAGTTGTGGTCCGGGCAACTTGCATCTGATCAACGGGTTGTTCGACGCCCACCGCAGTCGGGTGCCGGTGCTCGCGATCGCCGCGCACATCCCCTCCGCTGAGATCGGTGGCAACTATTTCCAGGAGACCCACCCGCAAGAGCTGTTTCGGGAGTGCAGCGTCTACTGCGAGCTGGCCGGCACTCCAGCCCAGTTCCCGCACGTCCTCGACATAGCGATGCGAAGCGCCATCGAGCAGCGAGGTGTTGCCGTGCTGGTCGCGCCGGGTGACGTGCTTGTCCAACCAGCTGACGACATGGGGCCGGCCGCAGTGATTCGTGCCAGCGGCCCGGTCGTCCGTCCAGGCGATGCTGAGCTCGACGCGGCAGCAGACGTGCTGAACGAGGCCGCGAGCGTGACGATTCTCGCCGGCGCCGGCTGCGCGGGCGCGCACGACGAGGTGATCGCGCTGGCGGCGGCGCTGCAGGCGCCCGTCGTGCACGCGCTGCGCGGGAAGGAGTTCGTCGAATACGACAATCCCTACGACGTCGGCATGACCGGGCTCCTGGGGTTCAGCTCCGGCTACAAGGCGATGGAGCAGTGCGAGGCCCTGTTGATGCTGGGCACCGATTTTCCCTATCGCCAGTTCTATCCGAAGGACGCCACGGTGCTCCAGGTCGACATTCGCGGCGAGCAAATCGGGCGGCGCACCCGCATCGACGTACCGCTCGTGGGCACCGTCAAAGACACGATCGACGCGCTCCTGCCGCGGCTGACGCCTACGACCGACAGTGACCATCTGGACAAGATGCGCAAACACTACGAGAAGGCCCGCAAGCAGCTCGACGACTTCGCAGTCAACGACCGCAACCGCACACCCATGCACCCACAGTTCGTCGCCAAGACGATCGACCAGCTCGCCGCCGATGACGCCGTGTTCCTCCCCGACGTCGGCACACCGGTCATCTGGGCCGCGCGGTACCTCCACATGAACGGACACCGTCGCCTCGTCGGCTCGTTCAACCACGGCACGATGGCCAACGCCCTGCCCCAGGCGATCGGCGTGCAGGCGTCCCACCCCGGGCGGCAGGTGGTCACGCTCTCGGGTGACGGTGGCATCGCGATGCTGCTCGGCGACCTGATCACGCTGCGCCAGCAGAAGCTGCCCGTCAAGGTCGTCGTCTTCACCAACGGCGCGCTCGGCTTCGTTGAGCTCGAGATGAAGGCGGCGGGCTTCGTCAACTACGGCACGGAGCTCGAGAACCCCGACTTCGCCGCCGTCGCGCAGGCACTCGGGATGCACGGCCGGCGCGTCGAACGCCCCGACGACCTCGAGACCGCGCTGCGGGCAGCGTTCGACCACGACGGGCCGGCGCTGGTCGAGGTGATGGTCGCCCGCCAGGAGCTCTCGATACCGCCGGCGATCACCTACGAGCAGATCAAGGGCTTCACGCTCTACGCGACACGGACGATCCTGTCCGGCCGCGGGGACGAGCTGATCGACCTCGCCGCCACCAACATCGGCCGCCGGGCCTTCGCCTGAGGCCCGCCCCGTGCGCCAGCCCGACGAGATCATCTGGACCTTGACGCACGCGGTGGTCCCGTCGAGATGCCTGCATCTCCTCGCCGCGCTCGGGGTCGCCGACGAGATCGGCGATCACGCTGTCTCCACGGCCG
>JAOPYY010000137.1 GCA_025964395.1 Actinomycetes bacterium
TGCATGTGTTAAGCGCGCCGCCAGCGTTCGTCCTGAGCCAGGATCAAACTCTCCGTGAAGATGGTTGCCGGCACATGGTGCCTCCGGCGATCCTTTCACTTCGAGCGTCTTACTTGCTCAAAGGCCGTCTCCGCGACCTCCGAAGAGATCACTTTGACGACGAGGTAGAAACCCTCTCCCCCAGAGCAGGCCAAAGCCTGCTTCGAGATCGAGGTTCTCGACATCGAAGAACGTTCGCTGTTGAGTTTTCAAAGACCAGTGCCGTGTCTGTAAGACGGCGTAAAAAAGACCTCCGACTCGCGCCAGGAGGCCTCCGAGGTTGCGAATCGTAGCCTATCCGAGTCGGGCCTGGAGGCTCCTATGGTCGAGTTACAGGGTTTTCCTACGCGCGTCCGTTCGGACGGCCTCGGAAGTATAGCGGGCTGACTTACCCTGTCAACCGAGTTGACTTACCCTGTCAACCGAGCGAATTTGCGCTTTCCGACCTGCAGGAGCGCGCCCGCGAGCGCAACACGCGGCAGGTCGACGCTCGCGGCCGGTTCGCCGTTGACCTTGACGCCGCCCTGCTGGATCAGGCGCCGCGCCTCGGAGGTCGAGGCGACGCCGAGCCCGTCGACGAGGAGCGCCGGCAGGTGCACCGGATCGCCGGCCGGAAGCGGTAGCTCGGGGACGTCCTCGGGCGCCTCACCCTGGCGGACGACCCGCGTGAAGTGCGCCTCGCCTTCCCTGGCGCCCTCCTCCCCGTGCCAGCGCGCGGTGATCCGGCGCGCGAGCTCGAGCTTCCACTCCATCGGATCTTCGGGATGCGATTCGTCGGGGTGCGAGCCTTGAGCGAGCATCGTCCACCACTGCTCGAGCGCCTTGTCCGGGATCGACATCACCTTCCCGAACATCTCGGCCGGCGGCTCGGTGATCCCGATGTAGTTCCCGCGGGACTTCGACATCTTGAGCTCGCCGTCCGTGCCGACGAGCAGCGGGAAGGTCATGACCACCTGCGGCTCCAGGCCGTACTGCGGCATCACATCGCGGCCCGCGAGCAGGTTGAAGCGCTGGTCGGTGCCCCCGATCTCGATGTCGGCCTCGATCGCAACGGAGTCGTACGCCTGCATGACCGGGTAGAGCAGCTCGGAGAGCGAGATCGGCACATGTGCCGAAAAGCGCTTGGCGAAATCGTCGCGCTCGAGCAGCCGTGCGACGGTCATCGTCCGCGCGAGCCGCACGGTGTCGGCGTAGGTGAGCTTGCCGAGCCACTCGCCGTTTTGCCGCACCTCGGTCTGCTCGCGGTCGAGGATGCGGAAGGCCTGCTCGGCGAAGTACTTCGAGTTCTCGTCGAGGACCGCGTCCTCGAGGATCGGCCGCTCCTTCGAGAGCCCCGACGGGTCACCGATCCTAGCGGTGTAGTCGCCGACGATCAGGACGACGGTGTGGCCTGCCTTCTGGAAGTCGGCGAGGCGCTCGAGGACATAGGCGAACCCGAGATGGACGTCCGGCGAGGTCGGGTCGACCCCGAGCTTCACGCGCAGGGGCCGTCCGAGCTTCAGCTTCTGCTCCAGGCCGCCCTCGGGGAGGATGTCGACGGCCTGCTGCTTCGCGTTCTCCACGCTCATCGAAGGGTGAGAGGCTTGAGGCGGATTCTGAGCACTCGCGGATGGTGCCTCAGACACGGCGCATCTCGCCCGGGTCGGGCTTGAACGTAGACACCGCTATGCCCTGCGCCCGACCCGAACGACCTGCTTGGTCTGAGCCATCCCCGCGAGCACCTCAATCCGCATCAAGCCTCTACACTACCCCGGTTCTGGCGCCCTTCCGGAGACATGCGCGCCGACCTAAGCGTCGGCGGATCCGCAAGCTCAGACTCCTCGCCCTCCTCGACGTGCTCGGCCTCCTGGGGACGGCGGCGTTCACGTTTGGGCTGCTGACGGCTGTCGCCGCACAGATCCCGAAGCTCGATCCGAAGACGCAGCGCTCGCAGGCGAACACGTACGTCTATGCGGCGAACAACCAAACCGTCCTCTCGATCCTCCGCGGGTCGCAGGCGCGGATCATCGTCAACTCGAACGCGATCTCACCGTGGCTGAAGCACGCGATCGTCGCGGTCGAGGACAAGCGGTTCTATGAGCACCGCGGCATCGACCTGCGAGGCATGGGCCGCGCGCTCTGGACGGACATTACGAGCCACGGCACCGTGCAGGGCGGTTCGACGATCACGCAGCAGTTCGTCAAGAACGCGTATCTCACGAACCAGAAGACGATCGGCCGAAAGCTCTTCGAGGCTGCGCTCGCCTGGCAGCTCGAGCAGCGCTGGTCCAAGGACCGGATCCTGACCGCCTATCTGAACACGGTCTATTTCGGGAACGGCGCCTACGGCGTCGAACAGGCCTCTCGCATCTACTTCCACCACGGCGCCGCGCAGATGCGGCCGTCGGAGGCAGCCCTCCTGGCCGGCATCCCCGAGGACCCGAGCCTCTGGGACCCGGTTGCGCACCCGAAGGCGGCCAAGGCGCGCCGTAACCTCGTCCTACGCCAGCTCTATCAGCAGGGCTACATCACCCTCAGCCAGTACGGCGACGGCAAGGACGATCCGATGCCGAACCCGACGAACGTCAACCTGCCCTCGACGCAGGGTCAAGCCGCGCCCTATTTCGCCAACTACGTCAAGGACCAGCTCGTCAAGCAGTACGGCGCGCGCCGCACGTTCGGCGGCGGGCTGCGCGTGCGGACGACGCTCGATCTCGACCTGCAGAAGGCCGCGCGCGACGCCATCGCGTCGGTCCTGCCCGGGTCGGTGCGTTCGCCCTCGTATGGGCCGACCGCCGCGATGGTCGTTCTCGACGCGCAGAGCGGTTCCGTGCTCGCGATGGTCGGCGGCGCGAACTACCACCGCAGCCAGTTCAACCTCGCGACGCAGGGCGAGCGGCAGCCCGGCTCGTCGTTCAAGCCGTTCGTGCTCGCGACGGCGCTCAAGGAGGGCATCGCCCCGTCGAGCATCCTCACCTCGTCCAAGCACGTGACGATCAACGCCGACGGCCGGCTCTGGCAGGTGAACAACTACGAAGGCGAGGCGCTCGGGCCGATCGACCTCTCGAAGGCGATCGCCTACTCGGACAACTCGGTCTTCTCGCAACTGACCGCGCTCGTCGGCCCTCGGCAGGTTCGTAACACGGCGACCGAGCTCGGCATACCGAATCTCAAGGGCTACTTCGCGATCGGGCTCGGCGCCGAGCCTGCGACGCCGCTCGAGATGGCTCGCGCATATACGTCGTTTGCCAACGGCGGCGCGCGCATCGACGGTTCGATCTTCGGCAACGTTCCGCGTGCGGTCGACTGCCTGACGGACGCACGCGGCGTCTGCGCGGAGCCGAACCGCCCCGTCACGGGAAAGCAGGTGCTGACGAACACGCAAGCGGACACCATCAACCAGCTGCTGCAGGGCGTCGTGCAGTACGGCACGGGCAAGGCAGCCGCGGTCCCGGGCTGGCAGATCGCCGGGAAGACGGGCACGACGGAGAACTACGGCGACGCGTGGTTCGTCGGCTACACACCACCCGCCGACGGGGCCGACGGGAAGACGCACCAGCTCGTCATCGCCGTCTGGGTCGGCTACCCGAACAAGCTCGTGCCGATGCTGACGGAATTCCACGGGCGCCCCGTCGCCGGTGGCACCTTTCCCGCGCTGATCTGGAAGTCGTTCATGACGAAGGCGATCGCGCTCGAGCACCTGACACCCCAGAGCTTCACGTACCCGCCGTCGCAGTACGCCGCGCCGGTGAAGGTCGTCAATCGCGGCGGCCTGCTCATGCGTGACAACGGCGTCTGCAAGAACTCGTACCAGCTTGCGTTCTACGGCGGCACCGGGCCGACGCGTGTCGCGACCTGTAAGCCGAACGAGGTGGAGATCCCGGACGTCGTCGGCAAGACGCTCGCGAACGCGAAGCTACGCCTCGACGACTCGCCGCTCACGCCGACGATCGTCTACCGGCCCGCGAAACCCGGAGAACGGCTCGGCATCGTTGTCGGCGAGTTGCCGCGCCAAGGCACCGCGTCGGCCTACGACAAGATCACGATCGTGCTCCCGAA
>JAOPYY010000139.1 GCA_025964395.1 Actinomycetes bacterium
AGCACAGCGCCAATCGCGGCGACCGCTGCGCCGACGAGCAGGATGTCGTGCAGTCCGGTCACAAACGACGCGCGTGCTGCGGCGCTCGCGTGCGGAGAGAACGCACTCGCGCTGACCTTGCTCGCGAAGATCGCACCAAGGGCTGCGATGCCGGTTGCGATTCCAATCTGGCGGAACGTGTTGTTGATGCCGGAAGCCATTCCGGCGCGCTCCTGCCGAACCGTCGAAACCGCAGTCGAGGCGAGCGGCGCGTTGACCAGACCGATGCCGACGCCGCCGACCAGGAAGCCCGGCAAGAGCACCGTCCAGTGCGACCCAGTCGTGACGCGGCTCATCAACCAAAGGGCGACGGCGTTGAGTGCGAGACCGCTGCCGAGCAGGAATCGGATCGGAACGCGGGTCGAGAGGCGTCCGGCGATGGGTGCGGCAAAGAACGAGACGACGCTCAGAGGCAGGAAGACAAGACCGGTCTTGATCGGCGACAACCCGAGAATGTTCTGAAGGTAGAGCGTCAGGTAGAGGAACATCGCGAACATCGACGACGAGATTGCGAACGCCGTCACCTGCGCCCCGACGAAGGCGGGGCGCTTGAAGAGCGCAAGGTCGATCATCGTTGTTCTCTCGATCGCCTGGGACGCGATGAACAGCGCGAGCAGAACGGCGGCGGCAACGAGCAGCCCGACGATCCAGCCGTTCGTCCAGCCCTGTTGGTTCCCCTCGATCAGCGCCAGGATCAGACAGAGCAGGCCGCCCGTCAGGGTGACGAGGCCGACCGGATCGAGACGGCTGTGCTCGGGATCGCTCGACTCATGCAACTGGCGCGCGCCAAGTACGACGGCGGCCACGCCGATCGGGATGTTGACGAGAAAGATCCAGCGCCACGACAGTCCCGAGGTGAGTGCGCCACCGGCCAGCGGGCCGATCGCGACCGCCGCTCCGATCGTCGCGCCCCAGATGCCGAAGGCCGTGCCGCGCTCCTTGCCGTGGAACTCCTGCGACAGCAGAGCAAGCGCCGTCGCGAACATCATCGAGCCGCCGATCCCCTGGACGCCCCGCGCGACGATCAGGAACAAGGGGTCGTTGGCGAGCCCACAAGCCACCGAGGCGATCGTGAACAGAGCGATCCCGAGCAGGAAGAGACGCTTGCGGCCAAAGAGGTCGGCCAGTGACCCGGCGGTCAGGACGCAAGTCGCCAGCGCCAGCGCATAGGCGTCAACCACCCACTGAAGATCGGAGAAGGAAGCCCCGAGCGCGCGTTGGATCGCGGGCAGGGCGATATTGACGATGGTGATGTCCAGCAGGAGCATGAAGGTGGCAACGCAGACCACCAGCAATGTCCACCACTTCCGCCCCATCGGGGCAACCTACACTGCACCCGTGCAGGAAACGCTGGACGTATCGAACGCAGTCGCCGCCGAGCTGGCCGGGATCTCCGACGGCGTCCTCGACGCGCTCAAGGAGCGCCTCGGCGCCAGCGTGCGCCTGCGCGGCAACCAGCTGACCCTCGAGGGCGACGACGGCCAGATCGCCGAGGCGCGCGCGGTGATCGACGAGATCGTCGAGCTCGTCGAGGCCGGCACGCAGATCGGCTCACACACCGTCGACGCCGTGCTCGGCACGCTCGCCGCAGGCAAGGACGTGCGCGAGGTCTTCGACGCCGTCGTCTGGCGGCACCGGGGGAAGAAGATCGCCCCGAAGACGCTCACGCAGAAGGAATACGTCGACTCGATCCGGCGCGCGACCGTCACCTTCGGCATCGGCCCCGCCGGCACCGGCAAGACCTACCTCGCGATGGCGCTCGCCGTTGCGGCGCTGCACGAGCGCGAAGTCGCGCGGATCATCCTCACGCGCCCCGCGGTCGAAGCGGGCGAGCGGCTCGGATTCCTGCCCGGCGACTTGATGGCGAAGGTCGACCCGTACCTGCGGCCGCTGTTCGATGCGCTCTACGACATGCTCGACCCTGACAAGGCGAACAACCTGATCGAGCGTGGGACGATCGAGGTCGCACCGCTCGCGTTCATGCGGGGACGCACGCTGAACGACAGCTTCATCATCCTCGACGAGGCGCAGAACACCTCGCCCGAGCAGATGCAGATGTTCCTGACACGCCTCGGCTTCGGGTCGAAGGTCGTCGTGACCGGCGACGTCACGCAGATTGACCTCCCGAAGGAGAACCGCTCAGGTCTCGTGCACGTGCGCGACGTCCTCCAGGACATCGACGGGATCCAGTTCGTCGAGTTCAACCACAAGGACGTTGTGCGCCACAAGCTCGTGCAGCGGATCGTCGAGGCCTACAAGGATCACACCGACGAGCGGAACCGGTGATCTCAGTCGACGTGGAGAACCGAAGCGGCACCGACGTCGACGAGTCGGGCGCGGTCGAGTTGGCAGGGCGCGTGCTTCGCGCTGAAGGGATCGACGAGGGTGAGCTCGGCATTGCATTCGTCGGTGAGGACGAGATGCGCGGGCTGAAGCGCGACCACCTCGGGATCGACGAGGCGACCGACGTGCTCTCGTTCCCGATCGACGGCCGCGAAGAGGTTCCCGCAGGCGTGCCGCGCGCGCTCGGCGACGTCGTCCTCTGCCCGCAGGTCGTCGGCGAGGAATGGCGCTGGCCGCTGACGCACGGGCTGTTGCACCTGCTCGGCTACGACCACGGGGACGAGATGGAGGCACGAGAGCAGGAGTTGTTGGCATGAGCGTCCGCCGCGCTCCGACCGTGTTCGACTCGTTCAACAACGCGGCCGAGGGGATCATCCACGTCCTCCGCACACAGCGGAACATGCGGATCCACTTCGCGGTCGCGTTCGTCGTGATCGTCGCCGCGTTGATCGTGAACGTCACGAAGCTCGAGCTGATCGCCCTCTGCATCTCGATCACGTTCGTGCTGATCGCCGAGATGCTCAACACCGGCATCGAGGCGAGCATCGACATTGCGACGACGTCGTTCGACCCGATGGCGAAGATCGCGAAGGACATCGCCGCGGGCGCGGTGCTGATCGCGTCGATCAACGCGCTGATCGTCGGGTACTTCGTCTTCTCGGGGAAGGTGGCCGACCGCTCATCCCATCTGCTCGACCGCCTGCGCCAGGCGCCGGCGGAGATCACGATCGTCGCTCTGATGCTGACGGTGATCATCGTCGTAGCGACGAAGGCGTACACGGGGCGCGGCACGCCGCTTCGCGGCGGCCTGCCGTCGGGCCACGCGGCGCTCGCGTTCGCCGGCTGGATGGCGATCACCTACGTCACCGGCGGCAACCATCGCTTCGTCGTTTCGTCGCTCGCGCTCGTGCTGGCGTTCCTCGTCGCGCAGACGCGGATCGAGTCCGGCGTGCACTCGACCCTCGAAGTCACCTACGGTGCACTCGTGGGCGCACTCGCAACACTCGTCGTCTTCCAGGTGTTCTCGTGAGCCAGCTCGTCGAGAAGGCCGAGCAGATCGCCAAGCAGGCGTATGCGCCGTACTCGAACTACCTCGTCGGCGCGGTCGCGCGCATGAACGACGGGACGGAGTTCGCCGGCACGAACGTCGAGAACGCGGCGTACCCGCTCACGCAGTGCGCAGAGAAAACGGCGATCGGCGCGGCGTCCACTGCCGGGTACCGCCCGGGCGACATCGCCGTCGTCGGCATCAGTGCGTCGCCGTGCGGCGGCTGCCGTCAGTGGCTCCACGAATGGCGCGTCCCGCTGGTCGAGTATCGACGGGAGGACGGCACGATCGGGACGGCAAGCGCCGCCGAACTGCTGCCGGACACCTGGGAACTCCCCGGATGAAATCGGGCTTCGTCGCAGTCGCCGGCCGCCCCAACGTGGGGAAGTCGACGCTCGTCAACGCGCTGACAGGCACGAAGGTCGCGATCGTCTCTGACAAGCCGCATACAACGCGGCATCGCATTCGCGGCGTGCATACGAACGACGACGCCCAGCTCATCCTCGTCGACCTGCCGGGCTGGCAGAAGCCGGTCGACATGATGACCGAGCGGATGCAGGACACCGTCAACGACACGATGAAGGACGCGGACGTCGACGCGGTCCTACTCGTCGTGAACGCGCGCGAGCGGATCGGCGCGGGCGACCGCCACGTTGCGCGCAGCGTCTTCGCACTTGGCGTTCCGGTCGTGATCGTCGTGAACAAGATCGACCGGCTGAAGCCCGGTCATGTCGTCACGCAGATGAAGGCGGCGGCCGCACTCGGTCCGTTCCACGCGCTGCACCCGGTGAGTGCGCTCTCGAACGACGGCATCGAGGAGCTCCGCAACGACCTGATCTCGCTGCTTCCCGAGGGGCCGATGTACTACCCCGCCGGCACCGACACCGACATGCCACTCGAGGCGCGCATCGCAGAGCTCGTGCGCGAGCAGGCGCTGCACCGCGTCAAGGAGGAGCTGCCGCACGCGATCACCGCGGAAGTGGTGGAGATGGACGAGAAGCTCGTCCATGTGCGCCTCTACACGGAGACCGAGAGCCAGAAGCAGATCCTGATCGGCAAGGGCGGCAGCGTCGTCCGAGACATCGGCCGCGGCGCGCGCCCGTTCGTCGAGAAGCTCGTCGGCCACCGGGTCTATTTGCAGATCCAGGTGAAGGCGTCCCCCAAGTGGCGCCGCAACCAGACGATGCTCGAACGCCTCGGGCTCTAACGAGCCTCGGTCAGCCGCCGGGCAGCCGCGGCGAGAAGTAGCGCTTCAGCCACGTCGCCAACCCGTCGAGCCCCGGGAACAGCACGCGCTCGGTGATGTTCGCCTGGTCGAGCTTGTCCCGCACTTCCCACTTCAGCTCGGCCGACAGCACGATGCGCCGCGCGAGCCCAGGACGTTCCTCGAGCCACTCGTCCATCCGCGCGTGCGGGGACGGCATCACCGAGAAGAGCGCGTACTGGTTGACGATCCTCTCGTCGAGCGCGGGCGGCTCCAAGAAAACGACGAAGTTCTCGCCGAGACGGTCGAAGTCGGAGAGCCTCGGTGCAACCGCGGTCAGCAGGTCCGCCGACATCGCATTCATGCCCTCGTCGTCGAGCGCGGCGCGCAGCTTCTTCGGCAACTCCTTGTTCGTCTCCACGAAGTTGACCATCCAGATCAGGCCGTCCTGGTCGAACTCGATCGCATGCGCCGTCGCGAAGTGGAGCGCCACGTAGGGCGAGTAGGTCCAGTCGAGCATCCGTGTCGCGAGGCCGTGGTGCTTCGCGAGCGCCATCCAGTGCCATAGCTCGTCAGCGTGCACGACGTCCCGGCGCGCGTACTTGCGGAAGTTGCGCAGCAGGTGGCGCTCGATGTCGCCGTAGTCGCCGCCGAGCCGCTGCAGGCTCGTCACGAGGTTCGTGTTCCCCGTCGCCTCGCCACGGAAGACGTAGTCCGAGCGGTGCCGTTTCAGCGTCTCGTGCCACGAGTCGGCGAAGAGCAGCTCCTGCAGGTGAGCCCACGATTCGGCGCGAATCTCGTCCACTGAGCGACCTTATCCGCCGGACTACACTGCAAACCGTGGCGAAGGCACCCGCACTCCCGCGCGGCTTCGAATTGCCGCTGAAGCAGCGGCTTCCGCGCATCGGCTCGATCGACCAGGTCGGCGTCGAGCAGCGCGCGGCGGAGCTCGCGAAGCGGAGCATCAAGAAGGACTCGAAGGTCTGGGCGCTCGAGCTCGCGCTCCGCTGCTGCGACCTGACGACGCTCGAGGGGATGGACACGCCGGGCAAGGTCGCCGCGCTCTGCTCGAAGGCGATCCGCCCCGATCCGAGCGACCCGAACGTCCCGTCGGTCGCCTCCGTCTGCGTCTACCCGAACCTCGTTGCGACCGCGAAGGAGCGCCTTTCGGGCTCCGGCGTGAAGGTTGCGAGCGTCGCGACGTATTTCCCGAGCGGCCAGGCGCCGCTCGACGTCAAGCTGCGCGACGTCGAGGACGCCGTCGCGATGGGCGCCGACGAGATCGACATGGTGATCGACCGAGGCGCGTTCCTCTCGGGCCGCTACTCGACCGTCTTCGATGAAATCGTGAAGATCAAGGAAGCGTGCGGCGATGTACACCTGAAGGTGATCCTCGAGGTATCCGAGCTCGGCACGTACGACAACGTACGCCGCGCCTCGCTGCTCGCCATGGCCGCCGGCGGCGACTTCATCAAGACGTCGACGGGCAAGCTCCCAGGCGCGGCGACGCTGCCCGTGCAGCTCGTGATGCTCGAAGCGATCCGCGACGTCTACGAGGAGACCGGGCGCAAGGTAGGCATGAAGCCGGCGGGCGGCATCCGCACCTCGAAGAACGCGATCCAGTACCTCGTGCAGGTGCACGAGACGCTCGGCCCCGACTGGCTGACGCCCGACCTCTACCGCATTGGCGCGTCGAGCCTTGTCAATGACATCCTCATGCAGCTGCGCACGCAGAAGACCGGCCGCTATCAGTCCAAGGATTACTTCACGAATGACTGACGTCGAGAAGCGTCAAGACCGCTCGCCCGTCCCGAAGGACTGGACGTACGCGCCCGCTCCTGAGAGCACGGACATCGTCAAGCTGCAGGACCGCTACGAGCTCTTCATCGGCGGCAAGTGGGTCGCGGCGAAGGAGCACTTCACGACGCTCTCGCCGCGCGACGAGTCGCCGCTCGCCGAGGTCGCGCAAGCGAGTGAGGCCGACGTGCACAAGGCCGTCGCCGCAGCACGCGAGGCGTTCCCCGCGTGGGCAAAGCTGCCCGGCTCGGAGCGCTCGAAGTACCTCTTCCGGATCGCGCGCATCCTCGCCGAGCGCGCGCGCGAGTTCGCCGTGCTCGAGAGCCTGAACGGCGGCAAGCCGATCAAGGAGTCCCGCGACGTCGACCTGCCGCTCGCCTCCGCGCACTTCTTCTACTACGCGGGCTGGGCCGACAAGCTCGAGTACGCGTTCCCGAACCGCAAGCCGAGGCCGATCGGAGTCGCCGGGCAGATCATCCCGTGGAACTTCCCGCTGCTGATGCTGTCGTGGAAGATCGCGCCCGCGCTCGCCGCAGGTAACACCGTCGTACTGAAGCCTGCCGAAACGACGCCGCTCACCGCGCTGCTCTTCGCCGACGTGCTCCGCCAGGCGGAGCTCCCGCCGGGCGTCGTCAACATCGTCACGGGCGACGGCCGTACCGGTGCCGCGCTCGTCGACAGCGACGTCGACAAGATCGCGTTCACTGGCTCGACCGAGGTGGGCAAGGCGATCCAGCGCCGCGTGGCGGGCACCGGCAAGAAGCTGACGCTCGAGCTCGGCGGCAAGGCCGCGAACATCCTGTTCGACGATGCGGCCCTCGATCAGGCGGTCGAAGGGATCATCAACGGCATCTACTTCAACCAGGGCCACGTGTGCTGCGCCGGCTCGCGCCTCCTCGTGCAGGAGTCGATCTACGAGCCCGCGATCGAGAAGCTGAAGAAGCGTATGGCGACGCTGCGTGTCGGCGACCCGCTCGACAAGAACACCGACGTGGGCGCGATCAACAGTCGGGAGCAGCTCGAAAGAATTGTGGCCCTTGTCGAGGCTGGCAAGGAAGAAGGCGCCGAGATCTACCAGCCGCCGTGCGAGCTGCCGGAGAAGGGCTACTGGTTCGCGCCGACGGTCTTCACGAACGTCGCGCAGAGCTACCGCATCGCGCAGGAGGAGATCTTCGGCCCGGTGCTGAGCGTGCTGACATTCCGCACGCCGGAGGAAGCGGTTGAGAAGGCGAACAACACGCCGTACGGCCTGTCCGCCGGAGTCTGGACGGAGAAGGGCTCGCGAATCCTCTGGATGGCGCAGCAGCTACGCGCCGGCGTCGTGTGGGCAAACACGT
>JAOPYY010000144.1 GCA_025964395.1 Actinomycetes bacterium
CCGCGCGATCGATCGCATCCGCCGCGAGCGCACGCTCGCCGCGAAGACACAGCTGCTCGAGGTGCCCAACACCGTGGATGACGACCTGGAAGCAACGACGTTCCCCGACGAGCGCCTGGAGCTCGTCTTCACCTGCTGCCATCCCGCGCTCGCGCTCGACGCGCAGATCGCCCTGACGCTGCGCACCCTCGGCGGCCTCACCACGGACGAGATCGCGCGCGCCTTTCTCGTCCCCGAGCCGACGATGGCACAGCGCCTCGTGCGCGCGAAGCGCAAGATCAAGGCGGCCCGCATCCCGTTCCGGATCCCCGCCGACCACCTGCTGCCCGACCGGCTCACGGCGGTGCTCGCCGTCGTCTACCTGATCTTCAACGAGGGCTACAGCGGCCGCGGCGATCTTGCAGCCGAGGCGATCAGGCTCGGTCGTGCGCTCGCCGAGCTGATGCCGGACGAGCCTGAGGTGCAGGGCCTGCTCGCGTTGATGCTGCTCCACGACGCACGCCGCGACGCGCGGCTGCGCGACGGCGAGCTCGTGCTGCTCGACGACCAGGACCGCTCCGCGTGGGACGCGGCGCAGATCGCGCAAGGGCGCACGACCCTGGAGCGGGCGCTCGCGCTGGAGGGCCACGGCCCGTACGTCGTCCAGGCGGCGATCGCCTCGCTCCACGCCGATGAGCCGCGCGACTGGCCGCAGATCGCGGCGCTCTACGGCGAGCTCGTGCGCCTCACGCGCTCTCCGGTGGTCGAGCTGAACCGCGCTGTCGCAGTCGCCGAGGCCGAGGGGCCGGAGCAAGGGCTCGCGATCGCCGACCGGCTCGAGCTGGACGGCTACCGCTATCTCCACTCGGCCCGGGCGGACTTCCTGCGCCGGCTCGGGCGCTTCGAGGAAGCCCGAGCGGCCTATACACGCGCGCTGGAACTCGCCACCGTCGAGCACGAGCGCCGATTCCTGACCAGGCGCCTGGACGAAGTACGCGGGCGCTGACGTAGGTTTCCGAGCGTGCAGGCCCGCAAGTTGCTCCTGCGCGCCATCGTCGGCGCGCTCTGCGTCACCGCGGCAGTCGCAATCGTCGTGCTGCTCACGGGAAGCTTCGAGCACACCGAGTGGCGCATCCTCGCGACGACGAGCGCTGTCTCGGCCTTTGGGCTGCTGGCCGTTCCGGCCGGGATGCTGCTCGAACGCGGCACGGCAGTGGTGCTTGCCCGTACGAGTGCCGCGCTCACCGCATCGGCCTTCGTGCTCACCCTCGTCGTCGTCTGGGACAGCGGTTCGTCGCTCCTCGGAAGGACCTGGGGGGTCGTCCTGACGCTGGCGCTTGCGGCGGCACAGGCTGCGACGGTCGAGGCGCGGCGGCGTGACAACGACTCGCAGGCCGTCCGACGGTTGACGGTGGGATCGACCCTGACGGGCGCGGTGCTCGCCGCGCTGGGCGTGTTCGGAATCCTGACCGAGATCCACGGCACGACCTACTACCGCGTGATCGGCGCGATCGCCATCCTCGACGTCTTGCTCCTGGCGCTGACCGCGATCCTTCGCCGCGGCACGGGTCCGGTCTCGCAAACTCATCGCATCCGCGTCGACGGCGAGCTGATCGAAGCACCCGGACGCGACTTCGCCTCCGCGGTGAGCGCTGCGATTCGCAGCGCCGAGCGAGCTGGCAAGGCCGTGCGGCGGATCGAGCGCGTGTGATCGACCGCATCCATGCCTTCCGGGCGGCGTTGCAGGACGCCGCCGCCGAACAACGCGTCCCGGCGAAGCACGGCGTCGGCCTGTTCGCGCCGTCGGTGCGAGAGGTGTACGACATGAACTACATGCGCGCGGAGCAGCCTGCGCCGCCAGACGAGCTGATCGCGGACGCGGAGCGGTTGATGGAGGACTACTTCCACAAGCGCGTGATCCTCGAGCGCGCCGACGGCAACACCGCAACCGGATTCCGTGCGCACGGCTGGACCGTCGTCCCGCACCTGATCATGGCCCGCACGCGCGAGCCGGACCGCCTCGTCGACACGTCTGTGGTCCGGGAGGTGCCGTTCGCCGAACTGACCGCAGCACGCCGGGAGGTGACGGCCGGCGAGCCGTGGGGCGACGACGAGATCTCGTCGCTCCTCGACGACGCGAAGCAGCTGATCGTGCGCGCCGTCCCGACGCGGTTCTTCGCCGCGTTCGCCGACGGAGAGATCGCGGCGTACTGCGAAGCGCGAAGCAACGGAACCGTCGCGCAGATCGAGGATGTGAACACGCTCCCGCGCTTCCGGGGCCGCGGCCTCGGGCGCGCCGTCGTCCAGCACGCGACCGACGAGGCGCGCAAGACGAACGAGATCGTCTTCCTCGAGGCGCTCGCAGAGGACTGGCCGCGCGAGCTCTACACCAAGCTCGGCTTTGACGTGGTCGGCGAACGCCACTTCAACACGCTGTTCCCGCACCCGATGACGCGTCTGCGCGTGCGCACACCACGGCTCGAGCTGCGACTCGCCACGCGCGCGGAGCTGCGGGCGCTTGGCGAGCTCGCGCAGCGCGGCATCCACGACCCCGCCGACATGCCGTTCGGCGTCGCGTGGACCGACGACAGCGACCGGCCGGGATTCGTTGACGAGGCGATCGAGCACCACGAGGCCGCGACGCGGGAGTGGCAGCCCACCGACTGGAGCCTCAACCTGATCGCGTTCCATCGCGGACGCCCGGCGGGCGTCCAGTCGATTCGCGGCGAGCGCTTCGGCGAGCGGCTCACCGTCGACACCGGATCCTGGCTCGGGCGCGAGTTCCAGGGACACGGTCTCGGCACGGAGATGCGCGCCGCGGCCCTCTCCCTTGCGTTCGAAGGTCTCGGTGCGACCGTCGCGACTTCAGGAGCGATCGAAGGGAACCCGCAATCGCTCGCCGTCTCGCGGAAGCTCGGCTACGAGATCGTCGGCGCGCACACGGTCAGCCCACGCGGCGTGCCGGTCGAGCACACTGACCTCGAGCTGCGCCGCGAGAGCTTCCGGTCCCCGGTGCCGGTGGAGCTCGTCGCGCTCGAACCGTTGCTGCCATTGTTCGGAGCGGCATGAACCTGCGCGCCTTCGGCGAGACGTTCGTGACGCTCTTCGTGATCACCGACCCGATCGGGAACGCACCGATCTTCGTCGCGATCACACGCAACCTGACGCCGCGCCAGCGGCAGCGCGCGGCTCTCCGCGCAGTGCTCGCAGCGGGCGCGTTGATCCTCGGATTCGCAGTGTTCGGCGAGGTCGTGCTCCGCTACCTCCACGTCTCGCTCGGCTCGCTCTCGATCGCCGGCGGCCTGCTCTTGATGCTCGTCGCGCTCGAGATGCTGCGCGGCTCGGACTTCCCCGGCGGGGATGCCAGCGTGCCGGAGGACATCGCGCTCGTCCCGCTCGCCACCCCGCTCGTCGCCGGACCTGGAGCGATCGCCACGTCGATCGTGCTCTGGCGCGCCCATCCGGGCTGGGGCGGTCACTTCTCGGTGATCAGCGCGATCATCCTGGCCGTGGCGTGCGTCGGCGTCGCGTTGATCGTCGCGGAGCGCGTGACGAGGGCAACGAGCCCGTCCGTACTCTCGTTTCTCACGCGCGTCTTCGGCCTCTTGCTCTCGGCGATCGCGGTGCAACTCGTAGTAGACGGCGTGCGCTCGCTGACGTAGGCTCGCGCGCACAAACGGATGAGGAGGGCAACGATGTCAATGCGGTTGCCCCGCCCGCGGCACGGGGACTCACTCGATACGACGCAGGAGCTGCGCGCGCTCGCTGCGGCCGTCCTGCACGAGGACGTGGAGACACTGGCGCGCACGACCGACTACCTGCGCCGTTCCTACCGCGTCGTCTTCGTGGGCTACGTCGCGATGATGATCTTCGGCGTCGGCGCGATCGTCGCAGCGTTCGTGAAGGGGCTGACCGCGGCAACCATCGGCGAAGCTGTCGCGTCGGTCGGGCTCGCCGGCCTGACGGTCGGCATCTTCGTCGCGTTCTTCGTCCAGCGTCCGTCGGCGGCGCTCGAGCGGAACGCGATCTTCATGCCGTGGGTCTCGATCGTCCTGACGACGTTCTGGACGCGGTTGCTCTATCTCGACGACCCGGAGACGCTCGACGCGAAGCTCGGGCACGCCGCGAAAGAGGCCTCCGACGAGTTGAGCGCAATCGCAATGCGCTACGCAGTGATCGACGGCCGCGAGCTCGCGGTCGCGAAGGAGGCGGCGCGCACGAGGCCGGTTAAACCAACCGCTTGAGCGCGCGCGACAATGACTGATGCGTCGTCAGCACGCCGGCGTACAGGTCGCCGTGCTGGCGCACGCGTTCGAGGACGACCGGCATCGTGTAGATCGACGGATTGAGCTTATCGTTCACCTCGTCCCACCTCAGCGGTGTCGACACGGGCGCGCCCGGCTTCGGCCGGACCGAGTAGGCGGAGGCGATCGTCTTCCCTTCGCCGTTCTGGTTCGCGTCGATCAAGACGCCGCGGCGCTTCGCCTTCGACCACTCCGTCGTCGCGAGCTTCGGGTGCGTGCGCGCGATCGCGCCGGCGACGTGCTCGGCAAACCGCCGTGTGTCCTCGAAGGTGCTGCGCCGGTCGATGGGGACGAGCACATGGAAGCCCTTGCCGCCGGACGTCTTCGGGAACGACTCCAGCTCGAGTGCGTCGAGTAGCTGCTTGAGGATCAGCGCCACCTCGACCGTCTGCGTCCACGGCACCTCGGGCGTCGGGTCGAGGTCGAACAACACGAAATCCGGCCGGTCGGGCTTGTCGATCCGCGAGTACCACGTGTTCATGTCGATGCAGCCCATGTTCACCATCCAGAGCAGCGCCAGCTCGTCGTTCACGAGCGGGAACTCGACCCACTTCTTGCCGCCCGACTTCTCGCGCGTCGAGACGAGCGCGCGGTAGCGCGGGATCCACTCCGGCATGTGCTTCGGCGCGTCCTTCTGGAAGAACGCCTTGCCGTAGGCGCCGTCGGGATAGCGGCGCATCGTGAACGGCCGGCCCTTCAGGTGCGGCACGAGCACGTCGGCAACGGACTGGTAGTAGCGGAGCAGGTCGCCCTTGGTGATCCCCTCGTCCGGCCAGAACAGCTTGTCGAGGTTCGAGAGCCGCAGCTCTCGCGTCCCCTTGCGGATCACCTCCGGCATGGGCTGCTCCCGCGTCACCTCTCCCGCCTCCTTGTCCTCGCGAATACCGAGGTAGGCGGGATGGCGCAGATGGTCGTCGTGCGTCCACTCGCCGAAGCGCACCTGCGCGACGAGCTGCGGGTCGACCCATTGCACGTCGCCCTTCCGCACGCGCGGCATCTTTGGCTCGGTCGGGAACGGCGTCGTGTCGCGGTGCAGCGGCTTGAGCAGCTTCAAGAGCTTGCGGATCTCGGCGTCGCTGAAGCCGGTGCCGACGTTGCCGACATACCGCAGCTGGTTGCCCTCGTTCACGCCAAGCACGAGCGCACCGAACGTCCCTGCGCGACGGCCGGCGCCGCGCGTGTAGCCCGCGACGACGAACTCCTCGTTGTTCTCCGTCTTGATCTTCAGCCAGTCGCGCGTGCGCCTGCCCGGCTTGTAGGCGCTGCTTCGACGCTTGGAGATGATCCCTTCGAGGCCCTGCTGCTGCGCGACGGTGAACAGCGCGTCGCCGTCGTCGAAGTCCTCCGAGTACGCGACCGTCTTGACGCGACCGTCGAGGAGCTTGCGCAGCTCGTTCTTTCGCGCGGTCAGCGGCTGGTCGATCCGAGGCTCGCCGTCGAGCTCGAGCAGGTCGAACGCGTAGAAGACGAGCGGCCCCGATCCTTGCTGGAGCTCCGAGAAGCTCGTCTTCCCGGTCGGGTCAATGCGCGTGATCTCGCCGTCGACGACGGCGTTCGGGCTCTTGACCGCCTTGACGAGCGCCTTCGCCACCTCCGGAAAACGCCCGGTCAAGTCGTTGTCGTTGCGAGAGAGGAGCTTGCACTCGCCGCCACGGATGTACGCGATCGCTCGAAAGCCGTCGAACTTCACCTCGTGCGTCCAGTCCTCGCCCTGCGGGATGCGCGTGTCGAGCGTCGCGAGCATCGGCTTGTAGGTCTGCTGCCCGACCGGGGCGCTGTCCTCGTGATCGTCGTGACGCTTGATCAGCAGCCAGTTCTGCTCCTTGCCGTCCATGTGGGTGGGCACGAGCGACCAGCGTCCCTTCAGCTTCTGGCCGTGCAGGTCGAACGTGAGCTGTCCGTTCGGCGTCTCCTCGACGAGGTCATAGGTGCCGTTGTCGAAGATCTCGACCGTGCCGCCGCCGTACTGGCCCTTCGGGATCTCGCCCTCGAACTTCGCGTACTCGAGCGGGTGGTCCTCGACGTGCACGGCGAGCACCTTCGCGCCCGGCTCGAGCGGCACGCCCTTCGGCACCGCCCAGGAGGCAAGCGCCCCGTTCTTCTCCAGGCGGAAGTCGTAGTGCAGCCGGCTCGCGTCGTGGCGCTGCACGACGAAGATCGGCTGCCGCGAGCTGCGCTTGCCGCTCGTAAACGGCTCCGACGTCTTCCTCGGGTCGCGCTTCTTGCGGTATTCGCTCAGCGACACCTAGGAAGCTTTACGTGAACCGGTCTTCTTGCGCGCGGTACCTGTCTTCGTCTTCGCGGGGGCGCGCTGCTTCTTCGTCGCGGCGACCGACTGGCGAAGCGCCTCCATCAGGTCGACGACCTCGCCGCCCTTCTCGGCCTGCGGCTCCGGCAGCGGCTCGCCTTCGGCCTTCTTCTGGAGCAGATCGAGGAGCTCGGTGCGGTAGCGGTCCTGGTAGCGCTCAGGATCCCACTTGGCCGCGAGGTTCTCGATCAGCGTCTTCGCCATCTCGACCTCGGGGGCGCGCACTTGTGGCTTCGGCGCCTCTTCCGGCTGCCGCACCTCGTCGGCGTAGTACATCGTCTCGAGCACGAGCGTGTCGTTGACGGGACGGATCGCGGCGAGGTGCTGCTTGTTGCGGATCACGACCTTCGCGATCGCGACCCTCCCGGTCTCCTCCAGGGCCCGGACGAGGAGGCGGTACGGCTTCTCGGCGCCGTCCTGCGGCAACAGGTAGTAGGCCTTCCGGAAGTAGAGGGGGTCGATCTCGTCGATCGAGACGAAGTCGCAGATGTCGATCGAGTGGGTGAGCTCGACGTCGAGGCGGTCGATGTCCGCCTCCGTCAGCTCTACGAACCGGCCCTTGTCGACCTCGAAGCCCCGGACGATGTCATCGGCGGCGACGCTCTCGCCGGTCTCCTTGTTCACCTTGTCGTACCCGATCGGCGCCAGGTCGCGCTTGTCGAGGAAGTGGAACTTCAGCTCCTTCGATTCCGTGGCGGTGTACATCCGGACGGGGACCGAAACGAGCCCGAAGGAGATCACCCCTGACCAGATCGCGCGCGGCACCCCCGCTCCTTTCCACGGGAACCCGGCGGACAAACGAGGTTGGGCTGTCGGATTCCAGGACCTGTGGACAAGCCTCTACAGCGAACAGCCACGCGCCAACGAGGTTTGACGTCGATTTCGCCGGGACAGAAACCGCGAAAGCTTCTCCACCTGACGGGGGGTTAGGCGCTCGAGGCCCGCTGCAAGGCGGGCCTCGACGCGTTCATAAGGGCATAACGACCCGTTGAAAACCCTGTGGATGATGTGGAAAGTCGCCGGATCTAGGCGAAAACGCCCATGCCCCGGAACTTGGCCCGCCGCCGCCGGCGGAGCTCCTCGCCCGGCGTGTCCTCGAGCTCCTCGAGGTTCTCCACCAGGGCAGTTCTGAGCAGCCTGGCGGCTTCGTCGTGATCGTTCTGGGCCCCTCCCTCGGGCTCGGCGACGATCCCGTCGATCACGCCCAGCTCCAGGCAGTGCAAGGCGTCCGGCTTGAAGGCGGCGGCCGCCTTCTTGGCCTCGCCGGCGTCGCGCCAGAGGATGGCGGCGCAGCCCTCGGGCGTGATCACCGAGTAGATCGCGTGCTCCTGCATCAGCACCCGGTCCGAGACGGCAATCGCGACCGCGCCGCCCGAGCCGCCCTCCCCGATGATGCAGGCGACGGTGGGCACCGTCAGCCGCGCCATCTCGGCCTGCGAGCGGGCGATCGCGCCGCCCTGGCCGTGCTGCTCGGCGGCGACGCCCGGATAGGCGCCCGGCGTGTCGATGAGGGAGATGACCGGGAAGCCGAAGCGCTCGGCGATCTCCATCACGCGCATCGCCTTGTGGTAGCCCTCGGGGTAGGCCATGCCGAACTGGCGGTCGAGCCGCTCCTTCACATCGCGGCCCTTCTGATGGCCGATCAGCGCGACGGTTCGGCCGTCGAGCTTGCCCAGTCCCGTGACGAGCGCTCCGTCGTCCGCGCGCCCACGGTCGCCGTGCAGCTCGACCCAGTCGTCGATGAAACGCTCCACGTAATCCATCGTGTACGGGCGGTCGGCGTGGCGCGCGAGCTCGACCGAGCGCCAGATCGCCTCGTCGCTCGTGTCCGCCTGCAACCGCTCGAGTTGGCGCTCCAAGCGCTCAGACTCGCCGTTCACACGCACTCCGCGCAACAGCGGGAGCCGCGACAGGCCCGAGAGCCGCTGGCGCAGGTTCAGCTCCTGGTCCTTCTCGGTCACGCGAACAGCCTCAGGAGGCGGGTCAGATGGTCGCGCTGCTCGGCCCGCGGGACGATCGCGTCGATGTGGCCAAAGCGGAGGTTCTGCTCGGCGAGGCCGAAGTCGTCCGGCAGCTTCTCACGCGTCGTCTGCTGCACGACGCGGGGGCCGGTGAACGCGATCAGCGCGCCCGGCTCCGCGATGGTCACGTCTCCCAGCGAGGCGAACGAGGCGAGCACGCCGGCCGTGGTCGGGTGCGCCATCACCGTGATCATCGGGATGTGCGCATCGTGCAGGTCCTCGACCGCGCACACCGTCTTCGGGAGCTGCATCAGCGAGAGGATCCCCTCCTGCATCCGGGCGCCGCCCGAGGATGTGACCGAGATCAGCGGCACGCCTCGTTCGATTGCCGAATCGCACGCCCGCGAGAACTTCTCGCCGACCGCGCTCCCCATCGAGCCGCCCATGAACGTGAAGTCCATGACCGAGAGCTCGACCGGGTGGCCGTCGATCGTCGCCTGGCCGATCAGCGCCGCCTCGTTGAGGCCGGTGTTCAACTCCGCCTCCGACAGGCGCTCCGCGTACGGCCGCAGGTCGAAGAAGTCGAGCGGGTCCTCCGAGCGAACGTCGGCGGCCTCCTCCATGAACGAGCCCGGGTCGGTGTACCAGTCGATCCGCGCGCGGGCGCGCATCGGGAAGTGGTGGCCGCAGTGGCTGCACACCCAGAGCGCCGCCGCAAGCTCGTCGTCGCGGTAGTGCGACCCGCACTTCGGGCAGGTGTTCGGGTGCTTCTTCTCTGCCGGCGGAGGAGCGTGCTTGTGCTCGACTTGGACGTCAATCCGGGCCTCAGACATCAATGAAGCTTAGACCGCCTGCTAGGCCTCACCGGTTACAGGCCGAATTTCAAAGACCCCGAATTTCAAAGACCCAGCGCGTGGCCAAGACGCGCGAGGGTCTGTTCATTCCGGGCGGAGGCCCTGAGACCGGTGAAGCCGGCGCCCATCGGGCGGGGAATCCCTGCCAGGAGGGCCTCGAGCTCGTCGAGCGGCATCCCACCGGGCTCGGGCATCCACACATCCGCCTCTGGTGGGTCGATCACGTCGCAGTCGAGTGCCACGTAGACGTTGTCCGGCAGCTCCCCGAGCTCGCGCCGGATTCCGGCCGCGGCGATGAACGCCTCTTCCGGCGGATCGAGGTTGCGGGCGCCGATCAGCGTCACGTCCTCCGCCGCGACGTCGCCGGCGTCGATCAGCATCCGCAGCGGCATACCCCAGGCGTTCCCGGACGGCGAGCTCTCGGCCGTGTTCAGATCGCCGTGCGCGTCGAGCCAGACGATCGCGACGCGGCCGTGGCGGCGCGCGAGCTCGCGCACCGCGCCGACGTGAGCACAGCAGCACCCGCCGAGGACGAGCGGCCGGGCAGGAAGCTCGCGCGCGGTCGCATCGATCTGCGCTTCGAGCGTCTCCTCCGCGACCGTCGCGGCCTCCGGCCAGGGCAGGGTCATGCCGGCTGCCTCCGCCATCGCCTCGCCGCCATCGCCCCACGCGCGCGGGACGCGCAGCAGGCCGGCCGCGAACTCACGCCCGCAGGAATGGCACTGGTAGTCGCCGCCGATCGCGACCGCGGTCAGTGTGCGGCAGTCGGGGCACTTCGCCCGGAGCGCGCTCAATTGCCCGACTCCGTCGAGCCTACGTCCTCGAGGAGCGGCCTAAGCTGCGACGAGCTCATCAAGCGTCTCCGGGAGCGCGAAGAGATCGGTCAGCTCGCGGGTCGCCTGAACGGTCGCGGGCTCGCCGGTGCGATTGATCCACACGCTCGGCAGTCCAAGCTCGTTCGCCGGCTCGATGTCGTGGAAGAGCGAGGCGCCGACGTGCACGTGACCTTCGCGCGGCGCATTCGTGCGCGCAAAGAACTCCTCCCAGTGCTTGTGCGCCGGCTTGTACGACGCGATCTCCTGCGCGACGACGACCTCGTCGAACGGCACGCCGATGTGCACCTGCGACGCGGCGATGAAATCGGAGTCCGTGTTGGAAAGGATCGCCAGCCTCCACCCCCGGCGGCGTAACTCCTCGAGCGCGCTCTGCACCTCGGGGAACGCGCGCCAGCCCGGCAGTGACTCCGCGAGGCCGTGCTCCTGTCCGGGCGGTGCGCCGAGCCGGCGCATCGACTCGGTCAGAACGTTGCGGTAACTCGACGCTCCATCGCGCTGCAGCTCCGGCTCGACCTCGTGGTAGCGCACGAGCAACTCGTCCGCCTGCTCTTCGCCGAACACACGCGCCAACTCGGCGCGCACGCCACCGTCCCAGTCGATCAGCGTCCCGTAACAGTCGAACGTCGCCCAGCGCTCCACGACCGCAATGGTAGAGCTACGCGGCGACCTCGAGCGGCGGCTGATACGCGAGGATCTCCCAGCCGTGGTCGTCGAGCCATGCTTTCGACTCCCGATAGTTCGGCCGGCGACTCTCGACGAGCTGCCAGAACGCGGGACCGTGATGATGTTCGGCGAGGTGGCACACCTCGTGCACGACGACGTAGTCGAGCACGTCATGCGGTGCGAGCACGAGCCGCCAGTTGAAGCTCAACCAGCCCTTGCTCGAGCAGGAGCCCCAACGGCTCCGCTGGCTGCGCATCGTCAGCCGCTCGATCTTCACTCCGAGCGCCGCGGCTTCCGACTGCGCGATCAGCGAGATGCGCGCTTGCGCCTCACGCCGTCCCTGCTCCTCCGTCAATTTCAACCGCTCGAGCCCGAGAGTCGGTTGCGCCGCCTTCGCGAGCTGCTTCGTCAGCCACTCGAGATGCGTCGCGATCGCTTCGTCGATCTCGGCGTCCGTTGCACGTGGCCGCACGACGAGCTCGGGCGGGAAGCCGTACCGCACGACGATGCGGTGCCCGTGAACGCGCTTTGACCGTCGTATGTGCAACTCGACCGGGCGGCCGCCCACGTCCACAACGCGCATGGCTGCACGGTAGGAGTCGTCTCGGACGACAACATTCGTGACACGACCGGTCATAGGTCGTGTTGTTCGCCCTGTAAACCACCAGGTCCTGCGTGCGAGGAATGTCAGCAGCGGGTTACTGATCGTCCCAGCGGCGCACGACGATCGATGCGTTGTGCCCGCCGAAGCCGAACGAGTTGGAGACCGCGACGCTCAGGTCGGGAAGGTCGCGCGGGACGTTCGGCACGTAGTCGAGATCGCAATCCGGGTCCGGCTCGTTGTAGTTGATCGTCGGCGGGGCCTTGCGCTCGACCACGGCCTTCACCGTGAACACCGCCTCGACCGCACCCGCAGCACCGAAGCAATGGCCGGTCGCGCCCTTCGTCGACGACACCGCGAGGTTGTTCCTCGCGTGCTCTTCGCCGAACGCCTGCTTGATCACGCGCGTCTCCGCAGCATCGCCGAGCGGTGTCGAGGTCGCATGCGCGTTCACGTAGCCGACTTCGGTCGGATCCACGTGCGCGTCGGCGAGCGCCATCTTGATCGCGCGCGCGGGGTTCTCACCGGTCGGGTCGGGCTCCGTCATGTGCGAGGCGTCCGAGGAGATGCCGTACCCGAGCAGCTCGGCGTAGATCTTGGCGCCGCGTGCCTTCGCGTGCTCGAGCTCCTCGAGCACGAGCACCGCTGCGGCCTCGCCCATCACCAGACCGTCGCGATTGTTGTCGAACGGCCGCGACGCGCCGGTCGGATCGTCGTTGCGGCGTGAGAGCGCGCGCATCGCATCGAAGCCGGCGATGCCGACCTGCGTGATCGGCGCCTCGGTCCCGCCGGCGAACATCACGTCGGCGCGGCCGATCCGGATCTCGTCCATCGCATCGCCGATCGCCATGTTCGACGCGGCACACGCCGTGCACTCGCTCATCAGCGGGCCTTTCGTGCCGAGCTCGATCGACACCCACCCGGCGCCCATGTTCGGGATGATCGACGGGATCGAGAACGGGCTCACGCGGTCGGGGCCCTTCGTGAGGAGCACGTGGTAGCACTCCTGGTAGCTCTGCAAGCCGCCGATGCCGGTCGCGATCGACGCGCCCGCGCGGTCCGGCGCCTTCGACACGTCGACGCCCGAATCCGACTCGGCCTGGCGCGCGGCAGCAAGGATCATCTGCGCGAAGCGGTCCATGCGGCGCGAGGCCTTGCGGTCGATCCAGTTGGTCGGATCGAAGTCCTTCAGCTCGCAGGCGAAGTGGACGTTGTAGTCGGTGTGGTCGAAGGCGGTAATCGCCGCCGCGCCGGACTCTCCGGCGAGCAGGCGTGACCACGACGTGTCCACGTCGTTGCCGAGCGGGCTCACGAGGCCCATGCCGGTGATCACAACCCGTCTGTGTCCGTTGCTGTTTTGCACTACATCCCCAGTCCGCCGTCGACGAGCAAGACCTCGCCCGTGATGAACGAGGCGTCGTCAGACGCCAGGAAACGTACCGCGCCGGCGATCTCCTCCGGTTCGGCGACGCGCGCCAGCGGCGTGTTCTGGATCATCGCCGCGGTCGCCTCCTCGGGCAGCACGTCGGTGAGCTGCGTCTTCACGTACCCGGGCGCGACGACGTTGGCGCGAATGTTCCGCGAACCGAGCTCGCGCGCGATCGACTTCGTAAAGCCGATGATCCCCGCCTTCGATGCGGC
>JAOPYY010000148.1 GCA_025964395.1 Actinomycetes bacterium
GTCTTCACGCCGATCGTCCGCGGGAAGATCGAGAGCAGGTCGTCCCATGTGTAGAGCGTGCGACCGCCGGCGATCGTCGCGGTCTCCTCGTCGACCGTGTCGCGCACGAAGCGCGTCCGCATCAGGATGCGCGCGAGCTTCGTCATGTCCGCGGCGCTCGAGTAGTGGTCCGGCACGTCGAGCCCGTCGGGCCGCACGAAATGCGTGTCGTGCAAGCCGAGCGCGGCGGCTTTCGCGTTCATCAGGCGCGCGAACGATGGGAGGTCAGGCGCGATCGAGAGCGCGAGCGCGGCCGCGGCATCGTTCGCGGACTGGATGAGCGCGCCCTCGATCAGGTCACGCACGGTCAGCTTCTCACCGGGGCGCAGGTGAATCGTCGACTCACCGACGATCGACGCCCGCTTGTCGACGGTGACGACGTCCGTCAGCTTGTGATGCTCGAGCGCGAGCAGCACGGTCATCATCTTCGTGAGCGATGCGATCGCAAGATGCGCGTGCGCGTGCGATGACGCGAGCACCTCCCCCGTACGCGCATCCTGGATGATGTACGCGCTTGCGTGAACCGGCGGAGGCGCTGCTGTCGCCGGCGACGCAAACGCGAGCGCGGCGATGAGAACTGCGAAACGGCTCATCGCAGCCGGAGCTTCTGACCGATGAACAGCGAGGTGGATTTCACGTTCGGGTTCAGCAGCTGGATCGTTGCGACGGGAACCCCGGACCTCGACGAGATGACCCCGAAGGTATCGCCCGCTTTCACGGTCCAGAATCGCGGACCGGACGCGGTCGTCGTTATGCCGCCCGTCGTCGTGCCGCCCGTCGTTGTCGCCGACACGGTCTTGTGCGGCTGCGTGCCCACCGCGGACGTGGTCGTCGCCCGTGACGTGCCGGCCTGCAGGCCCGAGCGGATGAGCAGGATGGCAATCGTCGCCGCGAGCAGGAACGCCGCAGGGGCGACGTACCGACGCCAGTCCTCGCGGGGCACTACCAGCCGGACGCGGTCCAGATCTCCCGCTTGAGCCGGGCAGCCTCGGCGCCCGCCGCTTCGCGGTAGTCGGAGCCGGCATCACGGAACGCGTAGATCAGGGAGCGTGACACGGGGACGATCGCGCTCGCCGGGCCGCTCTGGAACGCACGAGTCAGATCGGAGATCGAGCCCCCCTGCGCCCCGACACCCGGCAGCAGCAGGATCGTGCGCGGCATCAAGCGCCGGGCCTCGGCGACGGCTCGCGGATGCGTCGCGCCGACGACAGCGCAGACGGACGACAGTCCCACTTCGCCCGCCGTGTCGGCGCCCCACTCGTCGACGAGCTCCGCGACGTGGTGCCACATCGGCCTGCCGTCCTTCAGCACCGCGTCTTGCAGGTCGCCGCCGGAGTTCGACGTGCGCACGAGCACGAAGATGCCGACGCCTCCGCGCCGGACCGCCCCGAGGAACGGCTCGATAGCGTCGCGCCCGAGCCACGGGTTGACGGTGAGCGCGTCCGCCAGCGGCGGCTCCCCCTCGATGTAGGCCTCGGAGTAGGCACGCGCGGTCGAGCCGATGTCGCCTCGCTTGCCGTCGGCGATCACGAGCAGCCCGGCGCGCTTGGCGTACTGGCACACCTGCTCGAACGCGGCAATCCCGCGCGCCCCGAGCGCCTCGAAGAAGGCGAGCTGCGGCTTGACCGCGACCACATGCGGCGCGACCGCATCGACGATCCCGCAGCAGAAGCGCGAAATGTCGCCGCGGAGCTCGACGGGCAGCAGATCGACGCGAGGATCGAGGCCGACAACGAGCTGCGAACGCTTCCGCTCGACCTCGGCGGCGAGCCGGTCGGCAAAGGTCAGCGTCGCGACGGCCATCGCTCAGAAAGGTAACGAGAACGGCGGAGGGCGGCTTGCGCCGCCCTCCGAAAGACCCCTCGTGCCCGCGAAGCTCAGGAAGACGGCTTGAGGGCGGCCTTGAGCTGGCTGCCGGCCGAGAACTTCGGCACGATCGTCGCGGCGATCTGGACGCGCTCACCCGTGCGCGGGTTGACGCCCTGGCGCGCCGCGCGAGGGGCTGCCGAGAACTTGCCGAAGCCGGTGAAGTTCACCGAGTCGCCGGCCTTCAGCGTCTCCGTGATGGACTCGAGAAACGCGTCGACAGCCTTACCGGCGTCGCGCGCGGAGAGACCGCTCTTCTGGCCGACCTGATTGATGAAATCCTGTTTGGTCAAGAAACGAATCCTCCTGCGTCGGGTGCTGGGGTTCAGACCTTGGCTTAAACCCTAACAACGTCGTCGGATATCGCTCAACCATGCGGATTTGCTGGGGTTTTCAGCCAGCTTTCGGCTCAGCCCTCGAGCAGCTCGGAGGCCCGGAAGAGCGGCCGGAGCCGGACGGCATGGCGCGCGAGCTCGTCCACACCCCCCTCTTCCCGGTCGACGACGCAGATCGCGGTGGATACACGCAATCCGACCTCCCGGAGCGCCTGGATCGCGTCGATCGCGGCGCCGCCGGAGGTCACAACGTCCTCGATCAGGCAGACGGACTCGCCGTCCTCGTGCACCCCTTCGAGCCGGTTCGCCGTGCCGTAGTCCTTAGCGGCCTTGCGAACGATTAGGAACGGGAGCCCGCTCTGAAGGGATGCGGCGGCGGCCAGCGCGACGGCGCCGAGCTCGGGGCCTGCGAGCCGGGCCGCCTCGGGCTCGTGCTCCCGCACGGCGGCCGCCAGCGCCTCCCCGAGCGGGCCCAGCAGGTCGGGGCGCGTCTCGAAGCGGTACTTGTCGAGGT
>JAOPYY010000157.1 GCA_025964395.1 Actinomycetes bacterium
ACACCCTGAGCGGGCGGAGTCATCGACGTGCGCGGGACGAGCGGTCCGCCGTGACGAACGCGAATGACGCCGGGCGCTGCCGACCTGCCGAACGATCAGGTGGCCAATCCAGGATGCTCTCCAACGAGCTGGAAGATCGAACGGATCTAAGATCCGTACGTCATTCGCGCGATATCCGTCATCGTGCTGGGGTTGTCGCTCCTCCTTGTAGCGGGCGCGGCTGCTCACGGTCCGGACCCGCTTTCGGCGACGACCGGCGGCGACCTGATCGTCGCCGTCGGGAACACCGGACTGTTCGACGTCAACCCCGACACCGGCGCGGTCCGCAAGATCTTCAACGGCAACGACGCGTACTCGGTCTCGTTCTCGCATGACGGCACGCGGATGCTGTTCTTCAGTCAAACGACGCTGATGGTCGCCGATGGCGACGGACGCAACGCGCAGCCGCTGCTGGTCGACGGCCCGATGAACCAGACCAAGCTGTCGCCCGACGGCGACGGAATCGCATTCCTCCGCGACGGCGCGCTCTACGTCCGCAGCCTTCGTGATCCCGCGTCGGTCCGAAAGATCACCTCGCCCTCTCCGGGCACGATGGACAACTACCCGGACTGGGCGCCGAGGGGCGACCGGATTCTCGTCGGCCGCTGGACGCAACCAGCAGGCACCGCCGTCGTAATCGTCGGCGCGGGCGGCGGCGAACAGCAGTGGGTGTACAACGGCGCCGGCTTCCGGTATCCCACGAACGGGGCGTGGTCCCCCGACGGCGGACGGATCGCGACGCTCGAAGCAGGCGGCGTCGACAACGGCGGATACCACTTCACCGTTTGGAACGCCGACGGCACCGACCCCCGTGTCGTCACGCCGAATCGCGCACGGCCCGTGTTGTATGCACCGCCCGCCTGGTCGCCGGACGGCCGGACACTCGCCTTCTACGACTGGGACCTGAGCGGCGTTGACGTTGTCGGAGCGGACGGCGAAAACCTGCGGACGATCTTCTCCGCCAGCGGCGGCGAGGTGTCGGGGGTGACGTGGCGCCCGCGCGGGAGCGGTGTCACGGTCGGCCTGCCCTACGTCGAGAGCACGGTCCCGCGGCGCCCGCTCGACATTTCCGGGGCAGTCCGCTCGATCGGGTCGGAGCCGGCCGCCTCGGTCACGGTGACGATCTCAACGACCAACGGCGCGATCGCGAGGGCGTCGTTGAACAGATCGCCATGCATCGCCTCGCGGAGCACCGCGACCTGCACCGTCGCATCGGTCGCAGGAGACACTGACGCGCCGCTGTTCGTCGTCGTCGTGCCGTCGAAGCCGGGCGCGGCGACCGTCAGCGTCTCCGCCACAGCGGCCAACGACGCGCAGCGCGGCGACGACGCAACCAGCCTGACCACGACATTCTCGCGGTGCACGGTCCTCGGGACCGTCGGCGACGACCGCCTCGCCGCCCGCGGCGGCGAATACGTATGCGGCCTCGCCGGCGACGATGTCATCCGCGCACGCAACGGAAAGCGAGACATCATCGACGGCGGCCCCGGCAACGACACCGCGTTCGTCGACCGGATCGACGTCGTCCGCCACGTGGAGCACGTGAAGCGCCCGCAGCGCTAGCCGCTCGTACCGAATCGTGCGATCACGTCACTAGCGTTGCTTCTTCCCCGCTTTAGCCGCGTCGGCGCCGGCGGTTCGAACTGGTGTCTGGCACCTCAGCGAGACGCCCGTAGTTGCCGTGCACCGAGGTCGTGTCAGACACCAGTGCGCTTGCGTGCGCGAGTGTTCGCGAGTGCACCCTGACGATTACGCATGTCGGGACTTCGCGACGGCGATCACCGCCAGCTTGGTGTTCCGGCGGCACCGATGCCGTGAGTGATGCGGGTGAGCTCGGTTCCGTCGGTGTGGATCGTCCAGAGATCGCTAACGCCCTCCGCGTCGGCCGCGACGAACGCAAATTGAGTTCCGTCAGGCGACCATGTGATGCCGGACGGTACGCCAGCGGCAAAATGGAATCCGGGGAGGCTGATTCGTCGTGCGGTCGAGGGAATCAAGATCGAGAGGCTTGGCTGGCTGTATTCGAGCAGTGCGAGGCGTCCGTCGCGCGACCAGGCGGGGACGCCGTCGTGGCTCTTTGGGACGCCGGGTGCGAGCTTGACGTCGGAACCGTCGGGTGCGGCGGTCTTGATTGTTCCCGCTGCGTCGAACGCGATCCGAATCGGTCCCCAGGTCGGACGGTTGCCGGTGAGCCCGAGTGAGTGAGGGGTTCCATTCGTCGTGGGGACCTCGAACAAGGAGGACTGGTCGCTGGCGCCCGAGTTCCAGCGGTCGAAGACGATCGCGCTGCCGTCGGGTGAGAAGCTTGGGTTGTCGTTCTGCAGGATCCCGCCGTTCTTGGCTCTGCCGGCTGGGAAGGCTCGTGCATTGCTTCCGTCGGCGCTCATCATCCAGATCGTGGAGTTGCAACCCTCGCAGTCGGCCGACCCGACGCGACTGAACGCGACCTGTGTCCCGTCGGGAGAAACAGCGGGAGAGACCTCGTCGGTCGGCATCGAGGTAAGCCGGGTCAGGCCGTCACCGCTTGGGCTGACGGCGAACAGATCCCGCGGTGCCGCGCAGCTGCTCGCGTAGACCGCCCCGCTGCCGTCTGGGAGCACCTGCAGGTACCCGAACGCATCACGATTCTTCCCTTGGCAATACGGGACCGAAGTCACCGTGTGCGTTGCCCCGCTGAGTGTCGAAAACACAAGCGTGCCGTAACTGCTCTCCCCGAAAGCCTGCTGCCCGCTCGGAGTGATCGCGCTGCTCCAGGTTCCGTAGGCGGGCGGCAGCGGGAACGTCCTGTGCCGAGCGAGGTCGTAGCCGACCCAGCCGTTTGGGCCTTGCACGCGCAGGCGCTGGTCGTCGAGCCACCGCGGGTAGGCAGCGTGTCTCACGCGCACCGACACCACCGGCCGGCCGCGGCCGTGCACTCGCACTTGCAGTTGGCCGGTCTGCGTGATCGATGCGAGCCGGTCGTCGGCCGACCACGCGACGCTCGTCGCGGGGAACGCAGAGATGCGTCTCCCGTGGACGTCATAGACCCACCATGTCTGACTGTCACGCGCCACTGCCAGCCGTCCACTCGGTGACCAAGTCGCGTTCTCCCCAACGACGTCGAACAGCCGTCGACCCGATGGCGTCACCACCTTGACCGCCCCCAGGCTTGTCACGTATGCGAGGCGGCTGCCATCGGGAGACCAGCCGACCAAGCTCGACGGCTGATCACCACGGTCGAGCAGTCGCCAAACGCCACCGTCTCGGGAAGCCAGATGGATCCCGCCGGGCCTGTCAGCGGCTCCATCGAGCACGACAAGGTTGGCGCTATCCGGCGACCAGACAACGAACGGCGACACAGCGAACGGCGGCGTCACCTGTCGCGCAGCCCCGCCGCCGGTCGCAACGACATATTCGGCGACTTGTCCACCGCGTGTGCTGGAGAACGCGACGAACTTCCCATCCGGGGAGAGGCTTGGCGCGCTGTCCGACGCGAAGCTGTTGCTCAGGTCGATCTTCGTGCCGTCTGACTTCACCAGCATCACGTCGTCCGCGTAGGGAGCCGCAGCCGCAGCGAAGACGATACGACCCGTTAGCGTCCCCGTCGCTGCGCCTGATGCGACCGCGCCACAAAAGAAAAAAGCGAAACCACAGAGAATTGTGACCCGAGCCATGTCCCTGGAATCATCCGCCCTGTTTCTTAGGGCGTTGTTAAACCGCGGACGGGCCTCGGTCGCCTGGGCCAGCGCCCTTACGCCTGAACGCTGCGCTGGCGTTCAGACGTCGCCTGGCGAGGCCGCTTTTAGTGCAGGTCGAGCAGGAAGTAGCCGAGTAGCGCGATCGCGGCGGAGCCGCCGACCGCGGCGACCCGGATCGTCCAGCGGCGAACGCTTGCGTGCTCGTGTGCGAGATAGAGCGCGCCCAGCGAGCCGGCGCTGATGCTGACGAGCGTCTCCAGCGCCTGCATTGCGAAGCCGGTGCCGAGCGCCTGCGGCATCGCGATCCCGCGTCCCGCGAGTGCGACGGCCACTGCGCCGCTTCCGATGCCGATGCTGCCCGGCGTGATCGGGAATGCCGACGCGACATCGAGGGCGGGAAGGATCAGAAGTGCAGCCAGCATCGGGTGCGGCAGACCGAGTGCAGCCGCGACCGCAACGGTCGCGCCGAGCCGGCAGGCGACCATGCCGAGCGTCCAGCCGAGCACGGTCGCGAGTGCACGCGGTGAGCGCTCAAGGGCGGCGAAGCCGGCGAGCACCTGGGCGATCCGCGGGTGCCGGCGCACGCGCCCCGAGAAAGAGCCGACGACTGCGAGGACGGCGACCATCGCGCACAGGACGAAGACGGGCCACAGCGGGACAGCACCGGTGATCGACGCGACGATGACGAGCAGCGCGAGTGCCAGCGAGCGTGCCGCCGCGAGAGCCGCGTAGACGCCGCCGCCCGTCCAGAGGCGCCCGGGTGCGTCGATTGCCCGTGAGCAGAGAGCGACCTTGACGGCATCGCCGAGCTTCGCGGGTGCAAACGCGTTGACCATCGAGCCGATGCCGAGGCCGGCCGCAGCCTTCTTGGGGCAGATCAGTCCTCCGGCTGCCGCGAAGCCGGCGCGCCAGGCGCCGACCGTGCACGCGAACGCGCCGACGAATCCGAGGATCGCGATCAGCAGCCAGAACTGGTTTGCCCCGCCGAGCGCCGAGATCGCAGAGGCGACGCGGTTACCGAGCAGGTTGGGCGTCATGGCGACCGCGCCCAGCGCCGCAAGGGCGAGAGCGGAGATCATGAGCTGTGTGCGAGAGATGGTCATACCGAGGAGGTTCACTCTCCGAGACGCTGCACCTGGGGGCCGGTTAGTAGTGAAAAGGTGAAGATTCAGAGGTGAACGCCGCCTTGCCATCTGCATCGGCTGAAATGAGCCGGAAGTGAAGGGCGCCGTGGCGGCGGGGCACAGGCTCACGGCCGAGGCCGGCGCCCGCGTGCTCGAGGAGGGCGGAAATGCCGTCGACGCCTGTGTTGCAGCCTCATTTGCGGCCTGGGTGGCCGAGAGCCCGCTCACGGGGCCGGGCGCCGGAGGCTTCGCGCTTATCCTGCCCGGCGACGGTCGGGCGGCCCGCGTGGCCGATTTCTTCGTCTCGACGCCCGGGCTGGGCAGGCCGGTGCCGCCGGACGCCGAGATGCACGCGATCGACGTCGGTTTCGGCGGTGACAGTGAGACCACTCAGGTCTTCCGCATCGGTGAGGCCTCGTGCGCGGTGCCCGGCGCGGCCGCCGGGCTCGAGTCGGTCCATGCCATTTATGGTCGTCTTCCCTGGAACGAGCTCCTTCAACCGGCGATCGAGCTCGCACGGGCCGGTCTCGAGGTCACGCGGGAGCAGGCGCACCTCCATGCAATCCTCGACCTGATCCTCCGCCACGCCGACGAGGGCCGGCGGATCTACAGCCGCGATGACGGGACACGGATGGTCCCCGGCGACTGTCTCCGCCTCGCTGAGCTCGGCGGAACGCTCGAGCAAATCGCGGAGGAGGGGGCGGCCGCGCTCTACCGCGGTGAGCTCGCGACAGCGATCGTCCGCACGGTCGAGGACGGCGGCGGCGGGATCACGAAGGAGGATCTCGCGGCGTATCGCGTCGCCTGGCGGCGTCCGGTGCGTGCGCGCTTCCGCGGCTACGAGGTCGTGTCGAATCCGCCGCCGTCATCGGGCGGGATCCTGATCGCCTACGGGCTCGCGCTGCTCGAGCGCGTGTCGCGCGGCGGCCCGGGCAGCGCCGAGGCGATCGGGTCGCTCGCCGAGGTGATGCGCGAGCAGACACGCGTGCGCGACGGAAGCTTCACGACGGCCCTGCATCGCGGCGGCCTCGCGCGCCGCTTGCTGTCGGAGGAAGGCATCGCGGCCGGAGTCGCGCGCATCGAAGCGTCGGCGCCGGGCGTGCCCGAGCCTGCGCCTGCCGGGACGACGCACGTCTCCGCCGTCGACTCGGCCGGGAACGCTGCGTCGCTCTCGTCCTCCACCGGTTCCGGCTCGGGCGTGATCGTGCCGGGCACGGGCATCCATCTGAACAACATGCTCGGCGAGTACGACCTCGTCGCAGGCGGGCCCGCAACACCCGGCAAGCGCCTCACGAGCATGATGGCGCCGACCGTGGTCGTGGGTGACGACGGGCCGCGGCTGGTTGTCGGAAGCGCCGGGTCGGTGCGTTTGCGCGGGGCGATCATGCAGGTGATTGCGAACGTCGTCGAGCACGGGCTCGGGGTCGCGGACGCGATCGACTTCCCGCGCGTGCACGTCGACGAGCCGCACGTGCACTGCGAGGGCGGCTTCGACGAGGCTGCCCTCGCCCGGGTCGAAGCGGCGGGATACGACGTGATCCGCTGGCGGCGGCGCAACCTCTTCTTCGGCGGCACGAACGCCGTCGAGGTGCTGCCCGGCGGCACGCTTGCCGCCGCAGGCGATGCGCGCCGCGGCGGCGCCGGCGTGGTCGTCGAGTGAAGTGCCCGCGTCAGGATTCGGCGGCCGAGCGGGTGAACCCGCCGAGGTGCTCGCCGTTGACGCTGATCTCCACGCCGGTGCCCGCCTGCTGGCGGAGGGCCGCGAGAATCGCCTCTGTCGGTTGACCGAACACCTGAATTCGCACCGTTGCGTCGAGGGTCTCCGCGTACGCCTCAAGCGCGCGCTCGCGGACGATCTCCATGTGCGCTTCCATCGAGGCCGCGTCGGGGTGGACCTGCACAACCGTCACCTCGTCTCCGGCGTCGTTGACGTACTCGTTGAAGCCGATCAGCCGCGGCTCGTTGGCTTCGATGAACTCGACGAGCCCCGGCACGCGCTTCCGCTCGGCCTCGAGTTGTCCCGCCTTGAGCCGGTTGGTGGCGATGAAGATGAACGGCGACGACATGGCGGCACCTCCCGCGCCGGTTAGCCCTCGGGGTCGAGCGGCGCGACCTTGCCGTTGCGGCTCGCCCGTTCGCGCAGCGTCAGCTCGAGCCTGACCGCCTCGAGTGCGCCTTCGAGCAGTCCGACGAGCGCCGCCATCCGCCCCCGGGGCGAGGTCATCGACAGCAGCTCCTGCTTCCCCTCGGTCGCGAAGTCGACGCGCGCCGCCACCTCGAAGTCGAAGATCGGCGAGACCGGGTCGGGCACGTCCACGTCGCTCTCCGATGCCTCGGCGAGCTCGCTGAAGGCCTCGAGCGCACGCTCGACGTCGGCGCTCAGCGCCGGTTCGTCGTCGTCCAGGACGGGCTCGACGATTCCCGTCGTGAACGCGCGACCCGACGTAAGGTCGAGTAGCCGAAAGCGCTCGCCGCCCTCGACGACGATGTTCATGCTCCCGTCGTGGAGGACTTCGAGCACCTGCACGACGCGGGCGCGTGTGCCGACCTCATGCACCGCCCCGTCACCGGTCGCGAGCACGAGACCGAATTCCTCGCCGAGCTCGATGCACTCGTCGATCAGTTCCCGGTAGCGCGACTCGAAGATGTGCAGCGGGATCCGTTCTGTCGGAACGAGCACGATCGGGAGCGGAAAGAGGCCGAGCTCGGGCACGACCTCAGCCTACGGACTCGCCGCGAGGCGTCGCTGGCACGGTCCTGGCCCAGACACGTAACGCAGACGGCGGTAGGCTCGCGGTGGGGAGGAGGCTGGGTCCACCGCCGCCGGCAGAAGGGCCATGCCTCATGGCTGCACGGCCCGACGGTAGTGTCCTTGGCCGTGAGCAGCGGGTTCTCCGACCTCCCAGATTCGTTCTTCCGGCCGAGCGTGAGCGGGCTGACGCCCTACCAGCCCGGCAAGCCCGTCGAGGACGTGCAGCGCGAGCTCGGCCTGGCGCGGGTGATCAAGCTCGCGTCGAATGAAGGCCCGTTCGGGCCGTTCCCGGCCGCTCAGGAGGCGATCGCGCGAGCCACCGCGGAGCTCAACCGCTACCCGGACGGCGGCGTCTACCGCCTCCACGCGGCGCTCGCCGACCGTCACGGCGTTGCGCCGGATGAGATCAGCGTCGGCGCCGGCGCGGACGGCTGCATCGACATGATCAGCCAGGCGATTCTCGATCCGGGTGACGAGATCGTCTGTGGCTGGCCGTCGTTCCCGAGCTACGTCATCTACGCGCGCAAGCAGGGCGCCGACGCGAAGCTCGTCCCGCTTGCCGATCACCGCTACGACCTCGACACGCTGCTCGAGGCCGTCACGCCGCGCACGAAGCTCGTCTACATCTGCCATCCGAACAACCCAACGGGGACGATGAACACCACCGAGGAGCTCGACGCGTACTTCGAGCGCGTTCCCGACGGCGTGCTCACCGTTGTCGACCAGGCGTACTTCGAGTACATCGAGCGGACCGACTATCCGGACGCCGTCGAGCGCTACCTCAAGAACGGCCGCCGGGTGGTCGTCCTCCGGACGTTCTCGAAGATCTACGGCCTGGCCGGGCTCCGCGTCGGCTACGCCGTCGGCCCGAGCGGGGTGTGCGCATCACTCGCGAAGGTGCGACGCCCGTTCGACCTGACGACGCCTGCCCAGGTGGCGGCGATCGCGAGCATCGACGACGAAGCGGAGCTCGCCCGGCGGCGCGACGTGAACACCGAGGGCCTCGCGCGCCTCACAGCTCTGCTCCGCGAGCACGGGCTCGATCCGGTCCCGTCGGTCGGCAACTTCCTCTACGTCGAGACCGGAACCGATGCCAACGAGCTGTTCGACCGGCTCATGCATGAGGGAATCATCGTGCGGCCGCTCGCCGGATTCGGTTCGCCGACGGCGATTCGCATTTCCGTCGGCACCCCCGAAGAGCTCGATGTGCTGGCCGACGTGCTCGGTCGGGTGTTACTCACCGCGTAAATCGCTTACTCTGGGCAGCGCGTGCCGTCGCCCCTTCGTCGTCAGCTCGCGCTCCTGCGGCGCTCCGGGCCCTTTCGCCTGCTCTTCGTGGCGACGCTTGGCTCCGGCCTTGGCACGTGGATGGCCACGATCGCCCTCACGGCGGAACTGACCGCACGCACGCACTCGCCGTGGTGGGTGAGCCTGCTGTTCATCGTCACGTTCCTGCCGTCCGTGGTGGTCGGCCTCGCCTTCGGCCCACTGGTCGACCGGCTCTCGCGCAAGCGGCTGATCGTCAACGCCGACCTGATCAGGCTCGCCGTCTTCGTCGCGCTCGTGTTCGTGCACGGCCCGGTCGCGATCATCGTGCTGGCCGCGATCGCCGGCACTGCCAACTCGTTCTTTCGGCCCGCCGTCCTGGCCGGCGTGCCGAACCTCGTCGCCAAAGACGAGCTCGCACACGGCACGTCGGTCCTGCAGGCGACCGACTGGGCCGCGGCGGCGATCGGCCCGGTGCTCGGCGGCGTGATCGTCGGCTCGTGGGGAGCGCACGTCGTCTACTGGATCAACGCGGCGACCTTCCTCTTTTCCGCGGTGCTGCTTCTGAGAATCCCGGCGCGGCTCCTGCAGAGCGAGCAGGCGATCACCCGCGGCCACTGGCGCGACCTCGTGGATGGGATGAGCGCGTTCCGCCGTTCGCCGGCCCTACAGACGGCGCTGCTCGCGTTCGGGTTCGCGATGTTCGCCGCGGGCCTCAACAACGTCGCCGAGATCTTCTTGGCCGAGGACGCGCTCCACCGGGGTGCGTTCGGCTACGGCCTACTCTGGACCGCCACCGGCATCGGGCTCGTAATCGGCAGCCTGGTCAGCGGCTCGCTGCTCGAGCGGCGCGACATGCGAGTCGTCTACCCGCTCGTGTTCCTGCCGTGGGCCGCCGGCCTGCTCGGCGCCGGCGTCGCGCCGAACCTCTGGGTCGCGGCTGCCGCAATGGTGCTTGCCGGCGTCGGGAACGGGCTGGCGTTCCCGCTGACGGTGGTGATCGTGCAGCGCAACTCGACCGACATGCTCCGCGGGCGCATCTTCACGGTGATCATCAGCGCGCACAACGCGGTCCTCGGTGTCTCGATGGTCACGGCCGGGGCGCTCACCGAGGTCGCGGGGCCGCGGTGGACCTACGGGCTCGCCTCGGCGCTGCTCGTGCTCGCGAGCGCCACGGCGTTCGTGCTCTTCCGCGTGCGGCAGGCCGCGGGCGCTGTCGAGCCCGCGACGTAGCATCCCCCCGTGGCTGCGAGGCGTGACTGGACGCGAGAGACACTCGTCGACGCGGTGCGCGCCGGCGACCGGCGCGCGCTCGCGCGTGCGATCACGCTGGTCGAGAACGGCGACCCGCTCGCCTACGAGGTCGTGCACGACCTCTACCCGGGGACGGGGCACGCCGCCGCGGTCGGGATCACCGGTCCGCCCGGGGTCGGCAAGTCGAGCCTCCTCTCCGGACTGATCCGGATCGCCCGCGCCGAAGGGAAGACCGTGGGCGTGATCTCGGTCGACCCGTCGAGCCCCTTCACGCAAGGCGCGCTGCTCGGCGATCGCATCCGCCTGACCGAGCACTTCCTCGACCCGGACGTCTTCATCCGCTCGATGGGCACCCGCGGCCACCTCGGCGGCCTGGCGGAGACGACGCTGCAGTCGCTGCTCATCCTCGACGCCGCGCACAAGGACGTCGTCTTCCTCGAAACGGTTGGCACGGGACAGAGCGAGGTCGGCGTGCTCTCGATCGCCGACACCGTCGTGCTCGCACTGATGCCCGGGTCCGGCGACTCGATCCAGGCGCTGAAGGCCGGGATCATGGAGATCCCCGACGTGATCGCGATCAACAAGATGGACCATCCGATGGCGAAGACGATGCTGAACGAGGTGCGCCAGGTGCTCGCCCTCGGGATGCACGAGGGCTGGAACCCGCCGATCGTCCTCACCGAGGCGATGCGCGGCGAGGGGCTGAACACGCTCTGGGAGAAGATCTCGGAGCATCACCAGTGGCTCGAGGCGGAGGGCGAGCTCGAGCAGCGCCGCCGCGGCAATCTCGCGCGCGAGGTCTTCCAGGTCGCGTCCGCCCGCGCGCGGCGTCACATCGAGCAGGCCGTGCAGGGGGACGAGGAGCTACAACGGCTGCTCAACGACGTACAGGAACGGAGACTCGACCCGCTCACGGCCGTCCGTGAGATCCTTGAGAAGGTGTTCCACATTGGCGACGAGCACAGCACCCACCCTCACTGACATCGAGGCCGCCCGCGGGCGGATCCTCGGTCACGCGCGCACGACGCCCGTCTACGGGTCGAGCACGCTGTCGCGGCGCGCAGGCCGGAAGGTCTGGCTGAAGGCGGAGAACCTCCAGCGCACCGGCTCGTTCAAGGTGCGCGGCGCGGTCAACAAGATGTCGCTGCTCGGCGAGGCGGAGCGCGCAGCGGGTGTGATCGCAGCGAGCGCGGGCAACCACGGCCAGGCTGTTGCGTGGGCGGCGCGCGAGCTCGGTCTGGACGCGACGGTGTTCATGCCGCAGGACGCGCCGATGGCGAAGGTCGAGGCGACGCGCAACTACGGCGCGGAGACGGTGCTCGCCGGCGCGGGCTTCGACGAAGCGCTCGCCACTGCGCTGGATCGGGCGCGCGAGACCGGCGCGACCTTCGTGCACGCGTTCGAGGACGAGGCGGTGATCGCAGGCCAGGGCACGATCGGCCTCGAACTCGCCGACGAACTGCCGGACGTCGAGACGTTCGTCCTCCCGGTCGGAGGCGGAGGGCTCGCCGCGGGCATCGCGATCGCGTTGCGGGAGCTGCGGCCGGGCGTGCGCATCGTCGGCGTGCAGGCCGGGAAGACCGGCCGTGGCACGATCGCCGACGGCATCTCCGTGAAGCATCCGGGCGAGCTGACGATGGCGATCCTCGACGACCTGCTCGACGACCTGGTCCACGTCGACGACGAGCAGATCTCCGAGGCGATCACGCTCCTGCTCGAGCGCGCGAAGCTTGTCGTCGAAGGCGCGGGAGCGGCGTCGACCGCGGCGCTGCTCGGCAGCGTCGTCGGCGGCACGGGCGAGGTCTGCGTGCTCCTCTCGGGCGGCAACATCGACCCGACGATGCTCATCTCGGTCATGCGACACGGGCTGACGCTCGCCGGCCGCTATCTCGTCTTCCACACGCGCATCCCCGACCGGCCCGGGGCGCTGCTCGATCTGCTCGAGCTGATCGCAGCCGAGCGCGGCAACATCGTCTCGGTCGAGCACCACCGTGAGGGGATGGCGATCGACGTCGTCGAGACCGAGGTCTCGCTGACCGTGATCACCCGCGACGAGGCGCACTGCGGGCAGTTGACCGCCGCACTTCAGTCCCGCGGCTACAGCGTCGACCGCGTCAGCTAGCGATCAGGGCACAGCCTCGGGCGAGAGGACGTTGTCCCAGCCGACCCAACTGGTGTCTGACACCGGGGTCATCGCAGACAACACGCTGACCGGCGACTCGGTGTCAGACAGCTTGGCGAACCGGCGCTCGCGCAACACGGTCGCGAAGTCCTGGCCGGGTCGTGCCGTCGCGATCCATGCACTCGCTCCGTCGTCCGGGTACGGGTGGGGGACCGCGAGCATCCGGGCCATCTCAACGCTCGAACCGCTAGGCGGCGCCGCGCTCAGCGCGCAGCGTGAGGATCGCGTCGAGCCGCTCGAGGCTCGCCGCGGGCCACAGCGTTCGCGAGTCGTAGTAGACGTCGAACGCCGGTGTGTCGTTGGGAAGCTCCACCCACGGCACCTTCGACCTGGTGAAGACGTGGACGTCCGGTGTCGCCGCGGATGGTTTATCCAGCGTCCCGCCGCGCACGAACCGCAATTCCGGCCAGCCGTACTCGCTGAACACCGCGACTTGGCAGGAGGGGCAGCGGAAGACCCGCTGTGCTCTGCCGTCGTCGCGCGGCACGTCGATCGGCTGCGGCTCGCCCGTCAGCACCTCTACCCGGTCGGTCTCGAAAAGCAGGTTGATCACGAACGCGCTGCCGGTCTGACGCTGGCAGTTCAGACAGTGGCAGCAGTGGATGAAGATCGGCTCCGACGCCAGCCGGTAACGAACCGTCCCGCAGGCGCACCCGCCTTCACAACCGCTCATCGCGGTCACAGCGGAGTTACGCCCCGCAGCGCCTGAACGCGACCGTGTCGGCGAAGTCGGCGATGCCACCGTCCGCGACCGCGCTCACGTCGAAACCGTCGCGCTGCAGCAGTGATGCGGCGATCGCGGCGCGCGGGCCGCTCTCGCAGACGGTGACGACCGGCTTCGAGCGGTCGAGTGCCCCGTAGCCGATCCTGCGCAGCAGCCGGTACGGCACGTTCGTCGAGCCCGGGATGTAGCCGCTGTCGCGCTCGGTCGTTTCGCGTACGTCGACCAGCTGGAGACCGGGCGACTCGAGCAGGGTGCGCAACTCGTCCACGTCGAGGGTGGGGAGCGTCTTCGGCGCGTTCGGCGCGATCAGGTAGCCGGCGATCTCGAGGATCCCGACCGCCCAGAGCTTGTGAGCCGCTTCGAGCGCTTCGGCCTCGTTCTTCGCGTGCAGCACGATGCGCTCGTCCGTCATGAGCACGAAGCCGGACTTCGTCCCAAACGAGCCGCCGTCGACGGGCACGCTGATTGCGCCCGGAATGTGGCCGGCGGAATAGTCGTGGAACGGGCGCACGTCGAGCACGGTCGCCTCGCCTTCCTCCCGCAGTTCCTGCGGCGCGTCCGGCCAGGCGAGCCAGGGGCCGCGGTTCAGCGCGACGACGCGCTCGGTCGTCGGCGGGCGTGGGGTGGAGACCGACGCGGAGACCAGGACGAACTCCTGCACGTCGCGGAACTGGACCGCCTCGTTCGTCGCGCGCTCCCTGGCGATCGTCGACGACGTGTCGCTGCTCATCTTCCCGCCGCACAGCGAGCCGGCGACGTGGCCGGGGTAGATCTGGACGTCGTCGCCGAGGTCGAGCAGGCGGCCCAGCGAGCGGTAGAGGTCCTCCGCGCCCTCGCGTGCGGCGACCGCGAGATCCGGGCGCGCCGCCGCGCCGACGAACATCGAGTCGCCGGTCAGCGCGAGCGCGCCGTCAACGACGAACGAGCAATGCTCCGGCCGGTGGCCCGGCGTGTGCACGACGCGAATGTTCACCTTGCCGGTGGTAACGACCTGCTCGTCCTCGAGTGGCTCGAACGGGTAGTCGGGCTCGGCGACTCTGTGGATCGCGACCGGCAGCCCGTGCTCGAGCGCGAACCGGCCGTGGCCGGAGACGTGGTCGGCATGGGTGTGGGTCTCGAGGACGCGCTCGATCCGTACGCCCTCCTGCTCGGCGACGGCCAGATACTGCTCGATCGCGAACGCCGGATCGACCACCACGGCGACGCCGGACTGCGCATCGCCGACGAGGTACGACGCGCACCCCAGATCCTCGTTCACGAACTGCCGGAACAGCAGCACGCCTCCGAGGCTACACGCCCGCGCGGCGCTTAGAGCGGTGGCGGCCGGAGCCAGAGGTAGAGGCCCACGAAGAGGGCGCCGAGCGCCAGCACCGCGGCGAGGATCGCGACCCCCAGGGCGGCCTTGCCGAGCGTCCGCGCGCCCTTGTCCTGGCTCGAGGCCGCGGTCACGTCGAGCCCGACCCGATAGGTGATCGACTTGCCCGTCCGGTCGCCGACCAGCACGTTGAAGAGCACCGTCTCGGCCTTGGCCGGAGCTGTTCCGCGGATCGAAAAGCGCGCGAACGTCCCCTTTGGGATGAGGCCACCCGACCACGTGACGGCCTGGCCGGTGCGCGACTGCGTCCACCCGGGCTTGGCCTCGACATCGTCGAGCTGGAAGTCCTGCGGGATGCCGAGCGTCACATGGTCGACGCCGATCGCGTCGTCCTCGTTCGGCACCGAGAAGACCAGGTCCGCCGCCTGGCCCTTGACCACCTTCGCGGGATCGATCGAGAGGTGCGCCGCCGCCGGCGCTGCGAGAGCGAGCCCGCTAAAGACCGAGATGCTTAGCGATGACCATGCGCTGAACCTCATTCGTCCCCTCACCGATCTCCAGGATCTTCTGATCGCGGTAGAACCGCGAGATGGCGTATTCGTCCATAAAACCGTAACCGCCGTGGATCTGGAGCCCCCAGTTGGCCGCGCGGTGTGACAGCTCGCCCGAGTAGAGCTTTGCCATCGCCGCCGTGCGGCCGAAGTCGCGGCCCTGATCTTTCTCCCACGCCGCCTTGTAGACGAGCCCGCGTGCCGCTTCGATCTCGGTCGCCATGTCGACGAGCTTCTCCTGCACCGCCTGGAACTTCGAGATCGGCTTCCCGAACTGTTGCCGCTCCTTCGCGTACGCGGACGCGAGGTCGTAGCAGCCCTGTGCGAGGCCGACGCCCATCGCCGCGACCGAGATGCGGCCGCCGTCCAGGATCTGCAGGAACTGGTTGAAGCCCTGGCCGCGCGGGCCGAGCAGGTTCCCCTCCGGAACACGCGCGCCCTGGAAGCTGAGCTCGCGTGTGTCGGACGCTTTCCAGCCGAGCTTCTCCATCGGCGCGGAGATGACGTAGCCGGGTGTGCCGTTCGGGACGATGAAGTTCGAG
>JAOPYY010000158.1 GCA_025964395.1 Actinomycetes bacterium
CACTACAACGACCCCGGGATCCGCTGGATCAGCTACTTCAACGGCGGCGACGCACTCCACTCGTTCACGCGCGCCTCCTTCGGCACACCGCAAAGCCTCGGCTGTGTCGAGCTGCCACTTGCGACCGCCGCGAAGATCTGGCCCTACACGCCGATCGGGACTCTGGTCACGATCGAGAACTGAGGTCGTTAACCGCGCGCCTCTAGCTGGGTCGGATGCAGAGCGAGGCGAGGTCGATGCCGTACACCGGGTGGTTGATCTGGCAGCCCATGCGCGCTGAAAAGAAGTCGGTGCTGATCATGTTTCCGTAGGCGGCCCACGGTGCCGCGTGGGCCGCAAGGTCGGCGTCGAGCCGACCGTAGGCGAGATAGCGCGCGGGACCTGAGAGGCGGTCAGCGTTGGCCAGCTTGTGCTTGAAGGTCGGGTCGTCGAAGGTCGGAAAGACTGTTCCCTGAAGGAGGAGGAGGTTCAGAAAGTTGTCTGGGTCCGGGTAGTCCGCGACCCACTCGCCCCAACCGAGATCGAACGGCTCGCCCTTCGTTCCGATTCTCGTGAGCATCGCGAAGAGCGGGAACGTCTTGACTTGGACATCGATCCCGATTGCCGCGAGGTTGCTCTTCACGACCTGCGCCATCCGGTCGCACGGGGAATGGTTACAGGTGTAGAACACCGCGGTTCTGTGCTTGACGCCCGCCAGTTGCCGCGCCTTGCTGACATTGGGTGTGAACGGATAGATGTCGGTGCTCTTGAAGCCGAATAGGCCCGGCGGCAGGTATTGGGAAAAGGGGCGCAGCGCGTACGGGAACGCACTCCCGAGGGCGGCCAGCGCCCGGCGGTCGATCGCGTAGTTGACTGCCTGACGGAGCCGCACGTCGGCGAAGAGCGGTCGATGGGTGTTGAGCACCAGGAAGTCGATCCCCAGGAGGGGGTCGACGAAGTACTGCTGCCTGCCGTTCTTCGCCGCGGCGCTCCCCGGACCGTAGCGAGCGGCAAGCTTCGGGGCATCGGCTGAATCCACGCCGTCGATCGAATAGTCGGCGGTGCCGGCCTCGATTTCGGAATCAGTCTTGTGCTTCGCGCGACCGAAGGTCAGATCGAACCCGTCGAGGCGATGCGGGCGGTTGCCGGTGTAATTCGGATTGCGCTTGAGCACCAGCCGCTGGCCGGACGCGTACGAGTCGATGTAATACGGGCCTGCCATCGGGATTGCGGGAACGCCTTTCGGGTCGATCGGGGTTCCGATGGGGACGGCGCAGAACAACGACATTCCGAGACGCGTGACGAAGTCGGGCACCGGCGAGGTGAGCCGGAATCTGAGGGTGTTCCCGCGGGCGACGATCCCCGCGATGTGGGGGGCGTCCCCGGCCATGTATGCCTTCGCGCCGACGACGTCGGCGAGAAAGCCGTACGTGAAAGCCGGTCCTTTCAACTTGGGACTGAGGCTTCGCTCGATCGAGTACTTGAACGTCTCGGCCGTGACGCGCTCATTCGACGGCGGTGAGAAGCGGAAGCCCTTGCGGAGCGTGAACGTATACGTCTTGCCATCCGCCGATGGCGCCGTTCGCGACTGGGCGACCTCGGGCACCACGCGGGAGCCGGCCGGACCGGCCTTGTCCGGATAGTTGAACAGCTTCGCGCAGGTGGCATAGAGGAGCTGCATCGAGTAGGTGATGTAGGCGAACGCCGGGTCCATGGAGTCCACGACGTTCTGCGCGACGCGCAGGTGCGCTGTTCCGCCCTGGTCTCCTTGCGCGTTCGTGCTCGGTTGGACGGTGACCCAGACGCGATGTGCGGCGACGACGATCCCATGCGGGCTACCGCCGACGTCGATCGTCTTCACAGGCTTGACGTTGATGGGGTCGATACGCGTGACGGTGCCATCGCCGCTGTTCGCGACCCAAACCGCGCCTTCTCCGAACGACACGCCCGTCGGAGCCCGGCCGACGGTGATCATGTTCGTGACGGCTCGCGTGCTGGGATCGATTCGGACAATCGCGTCGTCGAGCGTGTCCGCCACCCAGATGGCACCGGCCCCGATCGCGATCGCGCTCGGACCATGGCCGACCGGGATCGGCGTCACCAGACCCGTCGGATCGATCCGCGTGACCGTGTTGGCGTCGCTGTCGGTTACCCACACTGCACCCGCGCCGACCGCGATTGCGGTCGGGCCGGCATTCGGGTCGACTTGCTGAACGGCTTGTGTGCTCCGCGTGCTCAGTCGGGAGAGGAGTCCCGACGAGGGCGCCACCCAGACGGCGTTTCCCTGAGTCGCGACCGATCCCGGCCCGCCCGGAACGACGTTGCCGATCCGCGTCTTGCCGGCGATGTTGTTGAACCGGGGGTCGATCCGCCTGACGGTCACGGACGGGCTCGTCGGAGTCGAACCCACCACCCACACGGCGCCCGGCGAGGTACCAAGCCCCGTCGGTGTGTCGGTGACGGGAATCAGGTTGACCGTCAGCGAGGTTGGATCAATGCGCGAGACCGTCTGGTCTTCGAGGTTCGCCACCCACAGTGACCCTGAGCCGAAGCCGATGCTGTCGGGGCGCGCGCCTACCTGCACCTGCCCGACAACACGGTTCTTCTGCGGGTCGATCTCTGCAACCGCATTCGCGGCCACGGTGATCCGGCTGCCCGAGCTGCCCTGTCCGAGAGCGAAGAGCGGGATGGCCACGGCGGCGGCGACGACACCAGCGAGCGCGCCTGCCAGGAGCCCGCGACGTCGGTGGAACGGCGGCGGCCCGTGGGTCTTCAGACGAAGAAAGTCACTGGGTAACCCTTCGATCACGAGTTGAGCAACCCGTTCGGGGCGGTCGATGTCCTTGAGTTGCACCGTGCCCAGCTCGCGGAGAGAAACGCCGGGCGGGAGGTCGTCTTCCACCAGCTCGCGAGTGGCGCTCGAGAGGAGAACCTGTCCGCCGTGCCCGATCGCTCCGATGCGGGCAGCCCGGTGGACGCCGAGGCCGGTGTACCGCTCCTCGCCGACATCGGGCTCGCCCGAGTGCAGGCCCATGCGCACCCGGATCCGCACACCTTCCGGCCATTCGTATGCGGCGAGGGCGCGTTGGGCCTCGGCGGCGGCCGCGACACCGTCCTTGGCCCGACGGAACGCGACAAAAAAGCTGTCGCCTGCCGTGTCGATCTCGTGACCTCCGTGTGCGGCGAAAGCTTCCCGCAACAACAGCTGGTGGGTGGCCAGGACGTCGCCGTAGCGCGCACCGAGTTGCTTGAGCAGGGCGGTTGAGCCCTCGATGTCTGTGAACAGGAAGGTGACGGTCCCGCTCGGGAGCGCGCTCACCGGGCAAGCGTACTCGCGTCGCGAGACCGACATGGAAGCGCGCCGGCTGTGTGCCTCGCCTAGGGCCTGCCGGTCAAGGACGCAATGCGCCCAGCGCCAGATCTGGGCGGTCGGTGAAGATGCCGCTGACCCCGAGCCGCTGCAGCTCGAGCATGCGTGCCTCGTCGTTCACGGTGTAGACGGTCGTCTCGAGGCCGAGGCGTTGCGCCGTGAGGATGCCGCGCTTCGTGACGCGCTCGTTCTGGAAGCCGGCCGCCCACGCACCTTGCGCCGCGCGGCGGATGCTCACGCCGAAGCCGACGTGCTGCACCGTGCGGATCCCTGGTCGTAGGCGGCGCGCTTCCTCGAGAGGCAAGCGTTGAAAGCAGACGAGCACTGCGTCGTCGTCGAGGCGCTCCAGAGTGCGCTTGACGGTGTCGCCGCGCGGCCGCTTCAGCTCGACCATCACGCCGATCCGGCCGCGGCAGAGCTCGAGCACCTCGTCGAGCGTCGGGTAGGCGATGCCGCGCTTCGGCC
>JAOPYY010000111.1 GCA_025964395.1 Actinomycetes bacterium
CGAGCAGGATGTGCTCGGTGCCGATGTAGTTGTGGCCGAGCGACAGCGCTTCGCGAAGCGCGAGCTCCAGCACTTTCTTGGCGCGGGGAGTGAACGGAATCTGACCGGTCGTGACCTCGTCGCCCTGACCGACGATGCGGGCGACCTGCGCACGCACCTCTTCGACGGTGATGTCGAGCGACTCGAGCACGCGCGCGGCGAGACCTTCCTCTTCGCGCAGCAGACCGAGCAGGATGTGCTCCGTACCGATGTAGTTGTGCTTCAGCGCGCGCGCCTCGTCCTGCGCGAGCACCACGACCTGGCGAGCCCTTTCAGTGAACCTTTCGAACAATTCGAGACCTCTCTTCCGCCTGACCCGGCGGCGCAAACGATTGCCTTCTCTAAGAGGAGGCAATGGTACTCCCCCCAGCGGGTGTGCCGCATCCCCCGAATGCCTAAAGCATGGGGGCTAGCGTGTCAGTACGAGGCCTGCCACCAGGAAACTTGCGAACGCCGGGACGGCGGCAACCCCCGGCGCGAGCAGTGCCAGAGCCGACTGGCCCACGATCATCAGCAGCAGCGCATTCGTCCGTCTCACACAGGGAGAACGGATGAGTAGTGCCGGTAGTTACGAGCCCGGGAGAATCGGCGCGAAGACCTCGCGCACGACGCCGTCGAGTGCGTAGGGAAGCAGGTCATCATCCGCCTGGGCCCGGAGGACGGCGATGTAGGCGCGCCAGTCCTCAAGCCGGTCGGGGTGCGCCGAGGAGCCCGCCTCGACCGCCGCGGCGAGCGCCGAGACGCGCCAGCGGCCGCGTTCGCGCAGGCCACGGCTGCGCGGGCGCTTCCAAGCGATCAGCGCGCCGATCAGGCCCACGAGGAGGCCGAGCAGGGCGTCGCGGACGATGTGGGGCGAGACGCGGCCCCGGTCGTGAGGCGGGTCGAAGACGTTCGTCTGCACCCCGCTTCCGCCAAAGCGGTTCACGACGGCCTGGGAGAAGTCGACGGCAACCTGCTGCGCGACGCGCGCAGCCTGGACGCGATTGCCGGCGTCGTAGGCGAGCTCGACGACGCCGTTCCCGGCGCGGACATGCAGGCGATTCAGCCCGACCGGAACGCCGAGCTTCTGCGACACGTTGCGCAGCACGATGTCGCTCCCAGCGAGCTCGGCGAACGACCGCGCGAGCGACGCGTCAGCGGCGGGCCTGCCGCTCCGCTCGATCACGAGGGTGACCTGAGAGCGGTAGAGCGTCGGCTCCGACGCGGCGACGATCAGGCCGGCGACGAGGCCGGCGGCGACGAGCAGCGGGGGCCAGGCGTTGCGGGCTCGCATTGGTTAAGCGGCGAAGATGCTGTCGACGAGTGAGGCGAACTGCGCCGGGAGCCGGCCGTCGGGCTCGGCGTGCTCGCGCAGCAGCGGCAGGTAGTAGGACCACTCTTCCGCCTGCGGGTCACCGCGTAGCTGCGCCTCGTGCACGAGGCGCTCGAGGCGCTGCAGCGTGTACGTCGACTCGACGGCGTGGCCGTCGACGGTGGGAGCCCGCGGCGCTGGAACCGGCAGTTCAGCGGGCGATGCCGGCTTCGACGCCGCCTCGACCACGATCTGCTCCGGCTCCGGCCGCGCCTCGCGCTCGGCGACCGTCCGCTCGAGCTCGGCGACCTTCAGTTCGAGCGTGTGGACGCGCGCCTCCGCTTGCTCCGCGCGCTTCTCCGCGGCGGCGACGGTCACGGAGGCCGCGCTCTCGATCGCGCGCTCGCGCTCCTCGAGCTTCGTGCGCTGCTTCTCGACCGCCTCGGTGATCCGGCGGAGCGCGACTTCGCGATGCGTCAGCTCGCCGAGTCGCTCGACGAGCGAGTCGTCGACGGCGGTCGGCTCCGGGGCCGCCTCCGGCACAGGTTGATCAGGTTTCGAGCGCCAGGACATGCGGCTCACCTTAACGCGGCCGGCGACGATCGCCTGCGGATTTCGACAGCGTGAGGATCGATCAAGTGGAGCGTTCGCGCTGTGCCGGGAACAAGATCACGTCGCGGATCGAGTCCTTCCCGGCGAGGACCATCGCCAAGCGGTCGATGCCGAGCCCGATGCCGCCGGTCGGCGGCATGCCGTACGCGAGCGCATCGACGTAGTCGGGATCGCCCTGCTCGGCCTCGACATTGCCGCCCGCGCCTTCCGCCGCCTGCATCGCGAACCGCTGCGCCTGCTCCTCGGCGTCGTTCAGTTCGGAGAACGCGTTGCCCAGCTCCATGCCGCCGACGTAGTACTCGAACCGCTCCACAATGCGCGGGTCGTCGTCGGTGATGCGCGCGAACGGCGAGAGCTCGATCGGATAGTCGTAGAGGATCGTCGGCTCGATCAGCCGGGGCTCGACGTACGCCGTGATTGCTTTGTCGACGAGCTGTGGCCACGTCTTGTCGCGGGAGACGTCGAGGCCACGCGACTCGAGGCGCTGCTTGAGGTCATCGAAGTCCTGCGTCCAGAGATCAAACTCCTTCAGCTCCTCGATCAGCCGGACCCGCTTCCAGGGTGCCTTGAGATCGACCTCGTGTCCCTTGAAGGTCGTCGTCGTCGTGCCCAGCGTCTCCTGGGCCACGAACTCGATCAGGTTCTCCATGCGGCGCATCGTGTCCTGGTAGTCCGCATACGCCTCGTACCACTCGAGCATCGTGAACTCGGGGTTGTTCTTGTACGTGACGCCCTCGTTGCGGAAGTCCTTGCCGATCTCGTAGACGCGCTCGAGGCCGCCCACGATCAGACGCTTGAGGTACAGCTCGGTGGCGATCCGCAGGTAGAGATCCTGGTCGAGCACGTTGTGGTGCGTGACGAACGGCTCAGCGAACGCACCGCCATACCGCGGCTGCAGGATCGGCGTCTCGACCTCGATGAAGCCCTCGCTGTCGAGGTAGCGGCGAATCGCGGTGACGATGCGCGCGCGCAGCATGAAGTCCGCGCGCACGTCCTCGTTCATCAGGAGGTCGAGGTAGCGGCGCCGGTAGCGCTGCTCGATGTCGGTCAGGCCGTGGTGGGTGTCCGGGAGCGGCGAGCGGTTCCGTGAGAGCAGCACGAGCTCATCGAGGATCAGCGACGGCTCGCCGCGGCGGCTCTTCGTCGGCTTCCCGATCGCACCGACGACGTCGCCGAGGTGCACGTCGATCTCACCGGTGCGCGCCTCCGGCGCGAGCAGCTGGATCCGCCCGCTGCGGTCGACGAGGTCGAGGAACACGAGCTTCCCCATGTCGCGGCGCGCCATCACGCGCCCCGCGAGCCGGCGCGTCTCCGCCCCTTCCTCGCCGGTCTCGAGCGCCTCCGCTTCCTCACGCACGCGCGCGATCTCGTCCCGGTTAGGGAACCTCTTCGGCGTCGCTGTACTGAACGACTCCGTCGAGCCTACGTCGTCGTTTGACGACTCCGTCGAGCCTACGTCGGTCAAGGCGCCTTGACCATAGCCCAGGCTTGCGGGCCACCCTTCGGCGTCTGGTCCTTGCGCACGACCGCGAAGCCGTGCCGCTCGTAGAACGGCAGGTTCGCCTCGTTGTTTGTCAGCAGGACAGCCGGCAGCCCGCCGCGCGCCGCGGCGGCGAGCCCCGGCTCGAGCAGAGCGGCGCCGATGCCACGCCGCTGCGCCGAGGGGTCGACGCCGATCCCGGCGAGGTACCAGTGCTGGTCGGGCATCGCCTCTACACGGAGCGACTCGACCGCGCGGCCGTAGGCAAGGAATGGCGCGACCGCGGAACCGAGGCGGAACGGTGTCGTGACGAGCGCCTTCAGCGTCGGCCCGACGCGCATCGGCGGGCGGCCGGGCGGCAGCCAGCGGGCGGCGCCGCGGACGACGCCCGCCGTCGTCCAGACGTCGGCGGCCGTGACGTCGAAGCCGACGCGGAAGAGCCACGGGAGAATGTCTCTCCGCTTCTTGGCGTCCGGGATCAGCCAGACCCACGCAGGGTCGTCGAGGAAAGCGCGCGCCAAGACGTCGCTCGCCTCGCCGAGCCGTGAATCTTCCAGACGCACCACTTCCATGGTGCGCAGCCTATTGCCCCCGGCCTACGCGGCCTTGATCTCGAGGATCTTGAACTTCAGCGATCCACGAGGTGCGGTGACCTCGACCACGTCGCCCTTCTTGTGGCCGATGATCGCCTTACCGACCGGCGACTCGTTCGACAGCTTGTTCTCCGTCGGGTTGGCCTCGGCCGAGCCGACGATGTGGTACTCGAAGGTCTTGTTCGCCTGCATGTCGCGGAGGCGCACGTGCGAGCCCACCGAAACGGCGTCCTTCGAGATCTCCTTCTTCGTGATCACGCGCGCGGACAGGAGCCGCTCTTCGAGCTGCGCAATCTTGTGCTCGAGCATTGCCTGCTCGTTCTTCGCGTCGTCGTACTCGGCGTTCTCGGCGATGTCGCCGAATTCGCGCGCGACGCGGATCC
>JAOPYY010000202.1 GCA_025964395.1 Actinomycetes bacterium
CCCGCAGCAGGAAGCGCACCTTGGCGTGCTGCGTCAAGGCATGGCTGCCGACACCTACGACGTGCCGGGCTACTACTTCGGTACGAGCACCGGTCAGGTCTTCGCGAGCGCGGACGACGGCGAGTCGTGGACGGAGATCGCCAGCTACCTGCCCGCAATCTCCTCCGTCGACGTGGCGATCGTCGACTGACATGACCGCGCTGCACCTCCCGATGACGTTGCTGCCGCTCTTCCCGGGCCTGGAGCGCCGGGTCGACGTGGAAGCGGCGACGGTCGTCGGCGCGATCGACGAATTGGATGCCCGGTGGCCCGGCTTGCGCGATCGTCTGTGCGAGCCTGGCCCCGCCATTCGCCCGCACATCCATGTCTACGTCAACGGGGAGCGGGCACAGCTCGACGCGCCGCTCGACGCCGGCGCGCGGGTGGACGTGATCGCGGCAATCAGCGGCGGCTAGGCCGTGCTCGAATCTGGTTCGCCTTAGGGCGAATCAGGTTCGGGTCCAACTGAACCTGATTCGCTGTCAGGCGAACCAGATTCACGCACTCACGCGACGGGTTGGCCGCCCGCCTTCTCCATCAGCCGCCCGTCGCGGATCGTCTGCTCCATGTCCTTCGACTCCTCGCGGTACCAGCTGCCGTCCTCGAACTCGATCGCGGGATACGACGTTTGACCCGTGCCGTCGAGCACGGCTGAGCGCTTCTTCTTGCCGGGCCACGGTCCCTTCACGACCTCGTACTCGATCCCTTGGTCATCGAGCGCCTTCTGCACCTTCCAGCACGGGTGCCCTTTCACCTTGACGAAGATGTTCGGGCAGCGATGGAGCTTTACGGCCATTCCGGCCTCCAAGTTGGTGGATGATTCGCTCGATCATCCCACGATCGAGAGGAGCAACCATTGATCGAGAACCGGTCCGTTCCCAACGCGACGGTGATTCCGCTGGTCGCCTATCCCGACGTGGTCGAGGCGACCGACTGGCTCTGCGACGCCTTCGGTTTCGAGGTCCGTCTTCGAATCGGATCGCACCGAGCGCAGCTGGTGTTCGGCGACGGCGCGGTGATCGTCACGCAATCGGCTGAGGCTCCCACGCCACAGTCCATTCACGTGCGCGTCAAGGACGCCGAGCGTCACCATCGTCAGGCCGCTCAGCATGGGGCGACGATCGTGATGGAGCCGGCCGACTATCCGTTCGGTGAGAGGCAATACACCGCCGAGGATCCGGGCGGCCACCGCTGGACGTTCTCCGAGTCCACCTCCGACGTCGATCCCGCCTCGTGGGGCGCGACGTCGATCAACATCTAGCGCGCCTACCCGAAGACGTCGCCGTGATTCACGGCTAGAAAGCGCGCGAGGCGGCGAGATCGTCGACGTTGATGATCACATGGTCGAACACGACCGGCAGGCTAGCGCGCCCAGAGCGCGCCGAGGTACACCGCAGGGTCGCCCGGCTCCCAGCGCGCGAGGAAGCGCTTGATCGGCGGGTGCACGACGATCTCGCCCAGCTCGTCGTCGGTGAAGAGCCGTGCGCCCTTGACTGCAGCGTCCTTCGTCTCCACGTCCTCGAGCGACCGGTGCGAGAGATCGGCCGCGAAGATGATGTGCACGACGTGCTTGCGCGCGAGCAACGACTTGGGCGCGATCGAGTCGCAGATCGCGACAGGCCCCTCGAATTGCACGTCCGCCTCGACGCCGAGCTCCTCGCGCAGCTCGCGACGCAATGCCTCGATCAGCGACTCACCGCCGTCGACACCGCCGCCCGGCAGCAGCCAGTACTCCTTGCCCGGCTTCTCCTGCCGGCAGAGCAGGATGCGCCCTTGCCAGCGGAGGATCGCGCTCACTCTGATGCGTGGCTCCATCAGTGCTGTGACGACCCGAACCCGCGCACGCCCCGCTCACTTTGTGGCAGCTCGTCGACCTCGACCAGCTCGAGCTCTGGGATCGGGAGGATCACGAGCTGCGCGATGCGCATGCCCGGCTCGACAACGAACGGCTCCCGCTTGTCCGTGTTCACGAGGTTGACGAGCAATTCGCCGCGATACCCCGAATCCACGAGGCCGGGTGTGTTGACGATCGAGATGCCGTGCTTCGTCGCGAGCCCCGAGCGCGGCTGTACGAAGCCCGCGTAGCCCTCCGGGATTGCCACGGCAAGCCCGGTTGGCACGAGGGCCCGCTCGCCGGGAGCGAGCTCGACACGCTCGCAGGAGGAGAGATCGAGACCGGCGTCGCCGCTGTAGGCGCGCCCGGGCACCACGGCGTCCGGCCGCAGCCGCTGGATCGGGAGCTCGATCATGCGCTCTCGCGGTGGTCTTGGTCAGATCTGCCGCCCGATGAATCGGCGATCAAGTACGGAGCGAACCGTGTCAGCTCACGCCGCGGGAGCCGCGCAATCAGCAGCACACCGTCGGGCGTGTCCTCACGCTCCTCGATTGGGGTGCCGAGCGCGTAAAGCTCCGAGAGCTTGCCGCCTTCCTCGTACGGCACGAGCATCCGCACGCGCTCCCAGCGGTCCTCGAAGCGCCGTGCGATCTCCGCCTTCAGCTCGTCCATCCCCTCGCCGGTCAGCGCGGAGACCTGCGGCGCCGTCGGGAAGCGGTTCGCGAGGCGCCGCCGGTGCAGCGGGTCCGCCTGGTCGATCTTGTTGAGCACGACCTCGACGGGAATGTCCGTCGCGCCGATCTCGTGCAGCACGTCGTCGACCGCCTCGCGCTGGCGGTCTTGCTCGTCGTCCTCCGCAGAGGCATCGACGACGTGCAGGACGATGTCCGCGTTGAGCGTCTCTTCGAGCGTGGACGCAAAGCCTTCGACGAGTTGGGTCGGGAGGCGACGGATGAAGCCGACCGTGTCCGTGACGAGGTAGCGGCGGCCGTCGTGCTCGAAGCCGCGCGTCGTCGGGTCGAGCGTGTGGAAGAGCTGGTCCTCGACGGAGACATCGGAGCCCGTCAGCGCGTTCAGCAACGTCGACTTGCCGACGTTCGTGTAGCCGGCGAGCGCGACGGTCGGCGTCTCGCTGCGCGTGCGCTCCTTGCGCCGCGTCGCACGCTGCTTGCCGAGGTCCTTGAGCTTGCGCCGAAGCTGGTTAATGCGCTGGCGCGCCATCCGGCGGTCGGACTCCAGCTGCGATTCACCTGGCCCGCGCGTGCCGACACCGCCGCCGAGACGCTCGAGGTGCTGCCACATGCCACGCATGCGCGGCAGGTTGTAGTCGAGCTGCGCGAGCTCCACCTGGAGCTTTCCCTCGGCGCTCGTCGCGTGCTGGGCGAAGATGTCGAGGATCAGCTGCGTGCGATCGACGACGCGGGTGTTGAGCGCATTCTCGAGATAGCGCTGCTGCGACGGATCGAGCTCGCCGTCGACGATCACACTCTCGGCGTCCGACTCCTTGAAGCGCTCCTTGAGCTCCTCGATCTTGCCCTTCCCGACGTAGGTGCGCTGCGCAGGACGCGCGCGATGCTGCACGACGAAGCCCACCGGCTCGACGCCGGCGGTACGCGCGAGCTCCTTGATCTCGGCCAGCTCTTCGTCGGGATCCGTACCCTGAGCCAGTACCGCGAGGACGAACCCGCGCTCGGGCTCCGGAGTACGTGGAATCATCGAACCGATTATGGCACTCACCCAGCGCACCCTCGATCTGGTGAACATCCCCTCCGAGTCCCGGAGCGAGGCTGAGCTGTACGACTACGTCATCTCCGCTGTGCCCCTGGAGCAGGCCTATTCGGACGGCGAGTCGGTGCTTTTCGCCAAGCGCGAGGGCAAGCCGCTCGTGCTCCTAGCTGGGCACACGGACACCGTCCCGGCCCAGGGAAACCTGCCGGGCCGGATCGAGGACGGCGCGGTCGTGGGCCTCGGGGCGAGCGACATGAAGGCCGGGCTCGCAGTGATGATCGAGCTCGCCCGCTGGGCGGCGGAGACGGAGCTCGCCTACGACCTCGGGCTCCTCTTCTTCCCCCGGGAGGAGCTCGGACCTGCCGAGAATCCCCTGCCGGGCGTCTTCGAGCGCACGCAGCTCGTGGACGAGGCGCAGCTCGTGATCTGCCTCGAGCCGACGGACAACACGCTGCAGCTCGGCTGCCTCGGGAATCTCAACGCGCGCGCCGTCTTCGAAGGCAAGTCGGCGCACTCCGCGCGCCCGTGGCTCGGGGTCAATGCGATCAAGCTCGCGTTCGAGGGCCTCGCGCCGGTGCTCGAGGCCGCTCCGCGTGACGTCGAGATCGACGGGCTCGTGTTCCGCGAGGTGATCTCTGTCACCCAGCTGAACGCCGGCATCGCCTCGAATGTCATCCCCGCCCGGGCCGAGGCGATCCTCAACTTCCGCTACGCGCCGGACCGGACGCCCGAGTCGGCGGTCGAGCGCGTGCGCGAGCTCGTGGGCGCCGACGTCGAGATCCTCGCCAACTCACCGCCGGCGCACGTCGCGCTGCGCTCGCCGCTCGTCGAGCAACTTCGGGCCGTCGGCGGCTTCGAGGTGCAGCCCAAGCAGGCGTGGACGAACGTCGCGGACTTCGCCGCGCGGGGCCTCGACGCGATCAACCTCGGCCCGGGCGGCACGCGCTACGCGCACGCCGTCGACGAGCGCGTGGAGATCAGCGAGCTCGAGCGGACCTACGACGCGCTGCAGCGCTTCCTTGCCGGGTAGCGTCTAGCCATGCGCCTCTCCCCTGTCTTGACCGAGCTCGCGCAGTACCCGTTCGCCCGCCTCGACGATTGGAAGGCCGAGGCCACCGCGAGCGGAATCGAACTGATCGACTTCGGGATGGGCGACCCACGCGAGGTGACGCCCGCGTTCATCCGCGAAGCGCTCGCGGCGTCGATCGAGCCCGTGTCGTCGTACCCGCGCGCGACCGGGCTGCCGGAGTTGCGCCAGGCAATCGCCGGGTGGATCGAGCGGCGGTTCGGTGTCTCGGTCGATCCGGCTAAGGAGATCGTCCCGACGCTCGGGTCGAAGGAGGCGATCTTCTCCTTCGCTCAGGTCGCACTCGGCGACAAGCGCATCGTCGCGATCCCCGAACCCGCCTACCCGGTGTACGAGCGCGGTGCGCTCTTCGCGAACGGGTCGGTGGCGACGCTGCCGCTGAAGGAGGAGAACGGCTGGCTCCCCGACCTCGACGCGTTCGACGCCTGGGATGAGCTCGCGCTCTTCTGGGTCTGCTACCCGAACAACCCGACCGGCGCCGTCGCGCCGCTCTCGTTCTACGAGGAGCTCGCCGCGCGCGCACGCGAGCACGGGTTCCTGCTCTGCTCGGACGAGGCGTACTCGGAGCTGTGGTTCGACGAACCGCCCGTGTCGGCGTTGCAGGTCGAGGACCGCACGAACGTCGTCGTCTTCAACACGCTCTCGAAGCGCTCGTCGATGACCGGGTACCGCTCGGGCTTCGTCTGCGCGCCGCCTGAGATCGGCGATGCGCTGCGCAGCTTCCGCCCCACTGTCGGCACAGCGCCGCAGGAGTTCGTGCAGCGCGCCTCCGTCGCCGCCTGGTCCGACGATCAGCACGTCGACGATGTGCGCGCCCTCTACCGCCGCAAGCGCGAGACGCTCCTCCCCGCGCTCGAAGAGCGTGGATTGCGGCTTGCCGGATCCGAGGCGACGTTCTACTTGTGGGTCGATGTCGGCGGCGCCTCCGAGGAGTTCGCACGACGGCTGCTGGGCAACGGCATCGTCGTTGCCCCCGGTTCGTTCTTCGGCGAGGCAGGCGAGGGTTACGTTCGCTTCGCGCTCGTGCCAACGCAGGAGCAATGCGAGCACGCGGCGACGATCCTCAGGGAGGTCTTGTGAGCACCGAAGCCACCATTGCCGCGCTCGATGCGGGTGAGCTCCGCGTCGCGGAGCCCGACGGTGACAACTGGCGCGTCAACGCCGACGTGCAGGCGTCGATCCTCGACTACTTTCGCGTACGGCAGATGGAGCCGCGCGAGGTCGGGCCGTTCGAGTACCACGACAAAATCCCGCTGAAGAGCGGTTACGAGGCGCTCGGTGTGCGTGTCGTACCGCCCGCGACGGCGCGCTACGGCGCGTTCCTCTCGCGCGGTGTCGTGCTCATGCCGTCCTACGTGAACATTGGTGCGTGGGTCGGGCCGAACACGATGGTCGACACGTGGGCGACCGTCGGCTCCGGGGCACAGATCGGTGCCAACGTCCACCTGGCGGGCGGTGTCGGCATCGGCGGCGTGCTGGAGCCGCCGGGTGCGCGTCCGGTGATCGTCGAGGACGGCGCGTTCATCGGCTCGCGCTGCATCATCGTCGAGGGTGTGCGCATCGGTCGTGAAGCCGTGCTCGCGCCGAACGTGACGCTGACAGCGAGCGTGCCGATCATCGACGTCACCGGCGACGAGCCGGTCGAGCACCGCGGTTACGTCCCGCCGCGCGCGATCGTCGTGCCCGGAACGCGGCCGAAGGAATTCCCTGCCGGCACGTACCACCTCTCGTGCGCGCTGATCATCGGCACGCGCAGCGAGTCGACCGACCTCAAGACGTCGCTCAACGACGCGCTCCGCGAGCACGGGATCGGCTCCTAGCTCACGCGCCCGGCGGGCCTGGTGGTGTCTGACACCACTTCGAGGCACACAGCACGAACTGCCGCAAGGTGTCAGACACCTCCGCGCACCCGGACTACGTGTCGAGCTGAACTCGCACGGCCGGGCCCGTCAGAAACGCTCGCCCCTCTTCAAACCGCACCGAAAGCTCCCCGCCGGGGAAGCGGATCTTCACGGCCTTCCGGCCGAAAGCGGCCGCGATCGCGACGGCGCTCGAGCCCGACGCCGCCGTCTCCCCCGCGCCACGTTCCCACACACGCGCCTCGATCGTCCCGTCGGGCGTCAGCCGCGCGACCTGCACGTTCGTCCGGCGCGGGAACCGCTCATGCACCTCGAGCATCGGCCCGATGGACGGCAAGTCGGCCGGATCCCCTTGGACGACCGCGTGCGGGTTGCCGACGTCGACGGCGATCAAGCCGATGCCGGCGACCTCCTCGGGCTCCGAGACGAGCACCTCGCCCATGTCCTGCTCGACAAGCGTCCCGCCGAGCATGCGGGCCCGGACCTCGCGTGGGCCGACGCGCACCGTGATGTCGTTCGCGTTCGTCCGCTCTGCGAGCCAGCACGCGGCGATGCGCGTTCCGTTGCCCGACATCTCGGCGCGTGAGCCGTCCGGGTTCCAGATCGCGATCTCGACCCAGTCGTCACCGGAGCGGAAGACCTCGAGGATCCCATCGGTGTCGCGGACTTCCGCGCGCACCGCGTCCGGAGTCAGCGACTCCTCAGTGACCAGATAGATGTTCCCGTTCGCGTCCCAGCGCGATGATCTCATCGGCTACCTCCGCCGCTGACCGATTCCCGTCGAGCCTAACGACACCGGGCATCTTCCGCAGCCATTTCCGCTGATAGCGGGCGAGCCGCCGCGTCGCCTGCGCAACGGCTTCGATCGCCTCGTCCTCGGGCAGCGTCGCGAACTGCTCGAGACCCATCACCTTGCGCGCCGTGTCGGAGAGGGGCAGCGCCCACGCCGCTCGGGCTTCTTCCACAGCACCGGCCTCAGCCATCGCGCGCGTCCGAGCATCGATGCGGGCATCGAGCTCCTCGAGCGGCAACTCGAGGGCAACGATCGTCGTGGGCAGACGCGTGTCCTGGGTCCACAAGCGGTCGTGCTCGGGTGCCAGGGAGTGACCCGCATCCGCGAGCTCGAGCGCGCGCACCACGCGCTTGCGATCGTTCGGGTGCACGCGTCTCGCCGCCGCAGCGTCTCGTTCGGCGAGAGCAGCGTGTGCCATGTCGGCGCCGAGTCGGTCGTACTCGGCCTGCCAGAAGTCCCGCCGTCCCGGCGCCGCAGGGGGCGGCAGCTCGAAGCCTGAGAGCGCCGCACGGAAGTAGAGGCCGGTCCCACCGACGACGAGAGGCACATCGCACTGGTCGATCGCGGCATGGGCGAGCCGCTGGTACTCGCCGACCGAGACGTCGTCCTCGAGCGGAGCGACGCCCACCAAAAGCGCGGGATAGTCCGGCGCGGCGGTGATCACGGGCAGGCCTTCGTACAGCGCGGCCGAGTCCGCGGAGATCACCTCCGCGCCGAGGCGCTCGCGCAGGATGCCGGCGACGGCGGTTTTCCCGGACGCGGTCGGCCCGAAGAGCCCGAGAACGCTCTTAGGCCCGCGCGGGCTCTTTGAAGCCATGCGCGAGCTCATCCGAGCTCTCCGGACGTTCGAATGGGCGGTCCTCGTCGGGATGGGCGCCACGCCATTCCTTGAACCACGAGACCGCCTTCGGGATGCCTTCGTCCAGGGACGTCGTCGGCGACCAGCCCAGCACGTCGTGTGCCTTGCGGACGTCCGCGACGTAGTGCGTGACCTCGCCGAGGAGGGACGGTGCAATCGTCACATTCGGTTCGACACCGAGCTGTTCCGCGATCAGCTCCGCTGCGCGAACGAGCGTGTTGCCCTGCCCGAATGCCAGGTTGACCGTCTCGTTGCTCGCCCGGCCTTCAGCGAGCGCATAGACCCCGCGCGCGATCCCGTCGACACAATCGTCGACGTAGGTGAAGTCGAGGACCTTCTGGTCGCCGCCGAAAATCGTGATCGGCTCGCCGCGCGACAGCTGGTGCATCCACAACGGGAGCACTCGGTCCATCCGCCAGAGGTCGCTGTCGTAGCGGCCGTAGACGTTCGAGAAGCGGAAGACGAGGTAGTCCAGGCCGTAGCAGCGCGCGTACGAGTAGATGAACGCCTCGCTCGCGATCTTGGACGCGGAGTACGGGCTCTCAGTGAAGGCGAAGTCCGCGGCCTCCTCGGCGTACTCCTCGAAGCGATGGACGTCGCCGTACACCTCGCGCGTCGACGAGAAGACGATCGGCAGGTTCTTCCCGCGCGCGAACTCGAGCACGTTGAAGGTCATGATCGTGTTCTCGAG
>JAOPYY010000227.1 GCA_025964395.1 Actinomycetes bacterium
GCGTGTGCACCTCGACCCATTCGCCGTTCATCGGCTTGACGCGGTAGGCGACGTTCGGCGCCGTGACGAGCAGGTCGAGGTCGAACTCGCGCTCGAGCCGCTCGCGCACGATCTCCATGTGCAGCAGGCCGAGGAAGCCGCAGCGGAACCCGAAGCCGAGCGCCTGCGACGTCTCCGGTTCGTAGAAGAGCGCGGCATCGTTGAGCTTCAGCCGCTCGAGCGCGTCGCGCAGCTCGGGATACTGATCGGACTCGGTCGGGAACAGCCCGGCGAAGACCATCGGCTTGACGTCCTTGTAGCCCGGCAGCGGATCGGCGGCGCCGTTCTTGTCGGTGGTGAGCGTGTCGCCGACGCGCAGTTCCGAGACGTCCTTGAGCCCGGTGATCACGTAGCCGACCTCGCCGGCGGTCAACTCCTTGACCGGGCGGTTGCCCGGCGACATGAAGCCGATCTCCTGCGCTTCGAAGCGCGTGCCGAGCGCCATCGCGCGCAGCCACTCGCGCGGACGGAAGACGCCGTCGACGACGCGCACGAACGCGACGACGCCGCGGTACTGGTCGTACGACGAGTCGAAGATCAGTGCGCGCGCCGGCGCGTCGGCGTCGCCCTGCGGCGCCGGGATGCGCTCCACGATTGCGTCGAGCACAGCCTCTACCCCCTGCCCCGTCTTCGCGGAGATGCGCAGGACGTGGTCGGGGTCGTCGCCGATCAGGTCGGCCACCTCCGCAGAGGCGCGGTCGGGATCGGCCTGCGGGAGGTCGATCTTGTTCACGACGGGGACGATCTCCAGGTTGTTCTCGATCGCGAGGTAGGCGTTCGCGAGCGTCTGCGCCTCGATCCCCTGCGCGGCATCGACAACGAGCAGCGCTCCCTCGCACGCCTGCAGCGAGCGGGAGACCTCGTAGGTGAAGTCGACGTGGCCGGGCGTGTCGATCAGGTTCAGCTCGTGACCCTTCCAGTGCACACGGACGGCCTGCGCCTTGATCGTGATCCCGCGCTCGCGCTCGAGGTCCATCGAGTCGAGCAGCTGGTCCCGCATCTCGCGCACGGAGACGGTCTCCGTCAGCTGGAGGATGCGATCAGCGAGCGTCGACTTGCCATGGTCGATGTGCGCGATGATCGAGAAATTGCGGATGTTCTGCTGGTCCATGGCGGTCAGCCGCGGCGCAAGCGGCCCCGCAAGGAGAGTAGCGTCTGCATCTCGCGCACCCGGAGCGCGCGGGCGGCGAATAGATAGGCGCCGACGGCGGCCGCGAGGGCGGGCACGAGCGAGACGAGCTGCCCGCCGAGCGAGCGTCCGGCGGCTGAGTCGAGCGGCTTCCAGACGGCGAACGCGACGGCACCGGCGACCGCCGCGGCTACGAACACGCGCACGAACGACTTCCAGATCTCGGCGAACTGGATCTTGCCGAGCCGGCGCCGGAAGAGGATGAGCAGCGCGGCGGTGCCCGCGATGTTGACGACCGACGTCGCGAGCGGGATCCCCCAGATCCCGAGCGGCGAGAACGCGAGGTCGAGCACGACGTTGAAGAAGAGGTTGCCGAGCGCGACCCAGGTCGGGATCCAGTTCTCCTGGAGGCTGAAGAAGGCGCGGTTCAGCATCAGCATCGTCCCGTTAAACGTGAGCCCGAGGGTCAGTGCGGCGAGGCACGCGGCGACGATCGGCGTCTGGTCGGGGGTGAACGCACCGCGCTGGTAGATCAGCCGGGTCAGCGGCTCGGCCAGGACCGCGGTGACGATGCTCGCCGGTACGAGCAGGAACGCGATCTGGCGCACGCCGAAGGTCGTCGTCTCGCGGAACCCGGTCATGTCGCGCCGTGACGCGAACCGCGCGAGCGACGGGAAGAGCACGGTCGCGACGGCGACCGAGAAGACACCCTGCGGAAGCATGTAGATGCGGAACGCCTTGTCGATCGTCGCCGGCGCGTTCTTGCTCACGAGCCAGCCGCCGATTACTCCGTCGATCAGCGCGTTGATGTTGATCAGGCCGAGCCCGAGCGTGACGGGCAGCATCAGCTTGAAGACCTGCTTGACGGCCGGGTCGCGCCAGTCGATCACCATCTGCAGCCTGCCGTCCCGGCCGCGCAGCCACGGGATCGGGAGCAGCACCTGCACGACCGTCCCAGCGAGAATCGCGCCCGCGTAGACGTAGAGCTTGTGGTCGGTGCCATGCACGTGCGGGACACCGAAGACGAGGCCCGCGATGATCACGAGATTCCAAGCGACGGGCGTGAGCGCCGGAACCGAGAACTCGTCGTAGGTGTTGAGGATCCCGACCACGATCCCCGATACGCCGAGGAGCGCGACGAGCGGGAAGAGCAGCTGCGACAGCCCGATCAGCAGCGGGTGGTAGTCCGGGTAGAGCGGCGGCATGATCCACGGCGCGAGCAGGATGAAGAGCGCCGTGACGCCGCCGAGGCCAAGGAGTGTCAACCAGAAGAGGGACGAGGCGACCCGCCAGGCGCGCTTCCGCTCGCCCTTCTCGATCAGGTCGCTGAAGACCGGGACGAACGCGGAGGAGAGCGCGGCGTCGGCGACAAGGGCCCGGATCGTGTTCGGGACGAGGAACGCCATCTGGAAGGCGTTGATGGGGCCCTTGGTACCGAAGTAATTGGCCGCGACCACCTCGCGGAAGAGACCGAGGACACGCGAGATTCCCGTGGCGAAGGAGAAGATCGCGGTCGAGAGGGCGAGCCCCCGCCGCGGCGCGCGCTCGGTCGGCACCTCCCCGGCCCGTGGCTCAGGCTCGCCCAACGGGAGTTTGGCGCTCTCCGATCCCGAGGGTTCGTTGCGCAACGGCTGCTGGTGGGGCGCGATGACGACGGTCTCGTCGGTAGCGCCCGGCCAGGCGTAGGTCGACCGGCCTTCCGCGCGGCGCCTTACGTTTCGCGCCTCGAGGCGCGCCGCACGCTCACGGGCCCGTTGCTCGTCGTCCACGGCCCTGAGCATACGGCTCGCCTCTGCTACCCTTGCCGCGCTTGCGACCAGCGGGCACCCTCTCGTATGCCGAACATCAAGCAACAGAAGAAGCGCGTCCGCACCGCAGCCGAGGAGCGCCTCGAGAACCTGCGCTACCGCTCGACGATCAAGACGCTCGCGAAGCGCCTGGCCACCACGGCCGAGGCGGGCGACACGTCAGCCGTCGAAGAGGAGCACAAGGCTCTCGTCAAGCTGATCGACCGCGCCGTCGCGCGCGGCGCGCTCCACCGGAACGCCGGTGCACGGAAGAAGTCGCAGGCAGCCCGCCTCGCGACCGGCCCGCGCGCTTAGTCTCCGTCGAGCTTCCCGTACAGGAAGAACCTCGCGGCGCTCGCCGCTCCCTGACGCGTACCCGCGCAGCAGGCCCTCGCGCTGGAAGCTAGCCGAGCGTCGTCCTTGCGCCTGAGCGTGACAACTCACGCCGCTGCCGTGGCGGTGCTGCGCGGCTGCGTGATGTCGACCAACGCCCGTTCGAGCTCGAGCTCGTTCGCGAGGCGCGAGCCGCCCTTGAGCGCGTGGTCGAGCTCGGCGAGCCGGATCAGCGCGTCGTCAAGCTCCGCGCCGCTGAAGTTGCGTACCTGCGCGAAGAGTTTCTGCGCCGGGTACGGCTTCATCCCGAGCTTCGTCGCCGCTTCTTGCGGTGACAGCCCCTGCTCCTCGAGCCGGTGCGCGGCCCGCGCGCGCTGCACGTGCTTCGTCAGCTGGCCGACGAGGCGCGGGATCGTCCGCGAGATCGGGTCGCCCGTGCGGTCGAGCATCTTCTCCGCCTCGCGCAGCACGACGCCAACGTCGCGCGCCCCCCAGGCGTCGGTGAGATTCCACGGCGGCGATTCCGCACGCGGTGCGACCAGCGCTTCGACGTCGGCTGCAGTCACTTCCGCGCCATTCGCCCAGGTGGCGAGCTTGTCGACCTCGCCCGACAGCTCGTAGAGATCGTCACCCACGAGCTCGGCCAAGAGCCGGCAGGCCTCGGGCTCGGCCTTCGTCTTCTGCAGCTTGAACTGGTCGGCGATCCAGCGAGCGACTGCCTTCATCACGACGTCCCAGAGCAGGAGCTCGCCCTTGGCCGCGATCGCCTTGGCCAGCGGGGCGTCCTTCTTCAGCTCGCCGCCGACGAGCGCGAGGGTCGTCCCCGGCGCGGGCGCCTTCAGGTAGTCGGCTATCGCCTTCACGTCGGGCGCCTTCCAGGCCTCTACGCCGTCGACGACGACGAGGCGCGTGCCTTCGCCGAAGAGCCCCATCACGTTGCAGGCGGCAACTGCGTCGTCGCCGGCCGTGTCAGCCGCGTCCAGCAGTTCGGTCGCGTCAACGTCGAACCGCGCGCGCAGGCGCGCCACGGTGCGATCGACTTTCGGGCGGTCGCTGCCCGCGATCAGGTAGACCGGTTTGAGGTCGTCCGCCATCTCCTCCAAGCATAGGCCGCGGCCACGAAGGAGCCGGCGGCTGCCGGCACTGGCCGCCGCTCAGGGCGTTACGCTCGCCGTCGTGCCCGCAGCAACCGTCCCGACCAGCCCCCTGCCGCGGGTTGAGCGCTTCTTCGAGATCCCGGTCACGGTCGCGGCGTTGCTTGTGGTTCCGGTGATCGTGGTCGAAGCGAGTACCGGCCTGCACCGACCCTGGACCACGATCGCGGGGGTCACGAACTGGGTGATCTGGACGGTGTTCGCCGCCGAGCTGATTGCGTGTCTCGCGGTCGTCGACGACCGCCGCGCGTGGCTCCGGAACCATCCGCTCGAAGTCGTGATTGTCGTCCTCACGCCACCGTTTCTTCCCTCCAGCCTCCAAGCGATTCGCGCGCTACGCCTTTTGCGTCTGCTCCGCCTCCTACGACTTGCGCAGATCGGTCGACGGTTGTTCTCGACGCAGGGACTTCGCTACGCAGGGCTACTCGCAGCGTTGACTGCGCTTGGCGGCGGTGCGGCGTTCGCGTCGGTCGAGAAGGGACATTCGACCTGGGACGGTGTGTGGTGGGCGACGACGACGATGACGACTGTCGGCTACGGCGACCTCTATCCGAAGACCCCGGAAGGTCGCGCCATCGGGATCTTGGTGATGCTGATCGGCATCGGCTTCATCGCGATCCTCACTGGCGCGGTCGCCCAGCGATTCCTAGCCGCGCAGGTTGACGCGATCGAGGCTGAGATCACGCACGAGGGCGACACCGTTGACGAGGTTCTCTTCGAGTTGCGCGCGATCCGCGAGCGCCTCGGCGAGCTCGAGGGTCGAGTCGGACGGCTCGGCCTCGAACAGCCACGTTGACCAATCGCTAGGACGCCCTGGCAAGCGCGCGCCACCGTCGCCACCCGTACGCGGCCGCAATGAGCGAGCCGGCGGCTGCCAGGGCCGCACCCCGCCCGTGCACCTGGGCGAACGGGACAGCCGCCACCGCGCGGGCGCAGAAAACGACGTACGCCGCAACCCAGCCGTTCAGCCACGCCAGGGTTGCGGCGAGCTGAGGCGCCACCGGGTCGAGCGCGGCGGTGGCGAAGGCCAGGCCGAGCAGCGGGGCGACGGCCGTTTCGACGAGCGCGTTGGCGACGATCCCGAGCAGTGGGACCGCGCCGAATTGGAGCCAGAGGATCGGAGCCGTTGCAACGCTGCACGCCGCCGAGATCGCAACCGCCGCGGCGAGCTTCGCGTGCACCGGATAGCCCTCGAGCTCGCGGAGCAGCGGGCCGGCCGCCAGGAAGATCGCGATCACGGCGGCGAACGAGAGCTGGAAGCCCGCATCGGCCAGCGCGTACGGGTTCCACGCGAGCAGAACGACCGCCGCCAGCAACAGGACGTGCCACGGATCGCGCTCACGCGCCATCAGCCACGCGATCGACGTCGCGGCGCCCGAGACCGCCGCCCGGATCACGGACGGCTGCGGGCCGACGGCGAGCACGTACGCCCCGATCGCTGCAAGCGCGGACACGTGCGCCCACGCGCGCGGCAGCCCGACGGCCCAGGCGAGGCCGAGCATGCCGGTCGCGAGCAGCACCACGTTCGCACCGCTGACCGCGAGCAAGTGGTAAAGCCCGCTCCGCCGGAACGCCTGCTTGAGCTCCGGTGACAGCCCGTTGTCGTCGCCGAGCACCACCCCTTCCAGGACCGCGCGCCGTTCTCCCGTCAACCCGGGCGCAGAGGCGCCGCGCAACCACGAGCGCAGCCGGTCGGCGGCTCCCGCGAGACCGCCACGGCGGCGGCCGGTCGCGCTCCAGTCGTCGACCCGAAAGACGACATGGATGCCTTGCCGGCGCAGCCAGGTGCGCTCGTCGAAGCCGTTCGCCGGTCCGCGCGGCGACCGCACGAACGCCAGCACGTCGATGAGCGCGCCCTGCGGAGGAGCACGTCCCGGCGGTAGCTCGAGCTGCACCCGTTCGCCGATGCGTCTCCCTTCGAAGAGGAGCACTCGGCCCGGTTGCCGCTCGTCGAACTGCCCGACGCGTGGCTCACCCGTCACCTCGACGAGCGCGCGCCCGGCGCGGCCGACCTCGGAGCGCAGCGGGCTCCGGTCGAGCGCGTCGAGCCGCACGCCACCCCACCACCAGCCCACGAGCGCGAGCAACGCCGCCGCGCCGGCCAGTCGCGCCGC
>JAOPYY010000261.1 GCA_025964395.1 Actinomycetes bacterium
AGGCGAGGGTCTTGCCCGATCCCGTGGGGGATGCGGCCAGGATGTCGACGCCCGCGAGGGCGTCCTCGAGCACAAGGCTCTGCACCGCAAACGGTGTGATGATGTTGCGCTCAGCGAGCGTACGCACGACAGGCGTACTCACGCCGAGGGCGCTGAAAGACTTCGACAAGTTGTTCGACTCCTTAGTTCAGGGTTCGAGATTGCAAGAAACTCGAATCACCCGATAGGAGGAACGAGAAGCTGAATCTCACGGACGCAACTGCGCAATCCGTGACGTCAAGGTAGCAGCCTTAAAGAACCGCGGCGGACGGCGCGTCGCTTTTTGCCTGCAAAAGGACGGCTACAAGGACGATTGCGCCTCCGACGAGAGTCGCCGTGGCGGGCTGCTCGGACAGGAACGCCCAGACCCAGATCGGCCCGAGGACGATCTCGAGCAGCGTGATCAGCGCCACCTCGCCGGCGGGGATCAGGCGCCCGCCGATCGTCAGGAAGACGAAGCCGAGGCCGATCTGGCAGACGCCGAGCGTCGCGAGCAGCGTCGCGTCTTTCGCGCCGACGTGCGCGATGTGGGCGAACGGTGCCGCCGCGGCGAAGACGACGATCTGGGAAAGGCATGTCGCCGGCGCCATCGAGACGTCGCGGCGGTGTCGCGTGATCACGAGCGTCGCAGCGAACGAGACCGCCATCAGAAGGGAGAGCCCCTGGCCGAGCCAGCTGGCGCTGCCCGGCCCACCGACCATGACTGCGACGCCGGCGAGCGCGACGCCCATCGCGAGCCACGTGCGGCGCGAAACGGGCTCGCCGAGCAGGGTTCCGAGCGCGGCGGCGATGATCGGCGCCAGCGCTTGCATGAACAGGACGTTCGCGACGGGTGCGTGATTCAGCGCCACGAGGAACGACGCCGACGAGACGGCGAGCAGCGCGACGATCGCAATCCCGCCGCGCCCGATCGCCCGGAACGCGTGGAGCACGCGGCCGCGCTCGGTGATGCCGACGTACGCCAGCAAGCCGAGGGCCGCGAAGAGCGCACGGCCTGCGAGTTGCGTCGCGACGTCGACCGACAGCTCGCGCTGGAAGAGCCCGGCCGTCGACCAGGCGACCGCGGCGAGCGCGACGAACAGGCGCCCGCGGCGGCGCTGGTGCAGGTCGGACACGCACCGCAGTTTGCCTAGACCGCAAGTTCGGGCCCGGGTGAGGGTCTGGTCTTGCGGAGGGGTCGGTGAGCAACGTTGGAGGTATGACAGTTGAAACGTTCAGTTCGGACATTCGCGCTTGCGGCGGTCCTGGCGGCCGTCGTGGCGTGCACGATCGGCGCCGCGCCCTCAGGGGCGGATGGAGTCACGAACCCGAAGCACTTCTTCTGGGCTGCCGGAGAGTCGCCGCAGGGCACCGTCAACGCGGCGGCAAACGACCTCGTCTACCACGGCGGCAATCTCGGCGCCGGTTCGATCGGCGTGCAGGTCAAGCCCGCCGTCTACTTGATCTACTGGGGGCCCGAGTGGGCCGCCGGGTTCACGACGTACGACAGCAACGGGACGCCGTACTCGAGCAGGACGTTGCAGAACTACGTGAACGCGTTCTTCGGAAGCGTCGGCGGGAGCAACTGGGCCGGCGTGCAGACGCAGTACTGCCGCAACGTGCTCGCCGGGACGACGAACTGCAAGAGCGATCCGCAGGCTGAGTACATCACGAACCCGCGCGGGCAGCTGAAGGGCGTCTGGACCGATCCGACGCCGGTGCCCGACGACATCGTCACGCTCGGCCTCGCACAGAACCTCGTCGACGATCCGATTGCCGTCGAGGCGATGCGCGCATCGGCGCACTTCAAGTACGACCCGAACGCGACGTACATCGTCCTGACGCCGCCGAAGACGATCGGCGCGGGCCAGCCGGTGTACTGCGGGTACCACACGCAGACCACGAGCCTCGACGGCTTCGGCAACCCGTACCGCATCGAGTACGCGTTCATCCCATTCCTCAACGCCGCGTGGCCGCTGATCGGCGCGGGCGGGTGCGGTATGAACAACGTCAACGCGGCGAACAACTCGTTCGGCAACGGCGTGTTCGACGGCTACAGCATCGTCGTCGGCCACGAGTACGCAGAGGCCGTCACCGACCCGGACAACTTCTTCTCGAACCAGGACGGCTGGAACGATGGGTCCGGCAGCGAGAACGGAGACAAGTGTGCGTGGACGGGCACGCAGAACATCACGCTCGGCGGCCACCAGTACGCGGTGCAGCCGATGTGGAGCAACGAAGCCTTCGACGCGACCGGCAACGGCTGCGTCGTCACGCGCTGAGAAAAGAACAGCGGGGCCGGGATCACTCCCGGCCCCGCTAGATCGCGCTCAAAGCCCTAGGACTGAACAGCGACGTTCTGTGCCTCGGGGCCCTTGGCGCCCTCGGCTGCGTCGAACTGCACCTTGTCGTTCTCGTTCAGCGACTTGTAGCCGTCGCCGGAGATCGAGCTGTGGTGAACGAAAAGATCCTTGCCGCCTTCGTCAGGGGTGATGAAGCCATAACCCTTGTCGGCGTTGAACCATTTCACGGTTCCGGTTGCCATATACATACACCTCCCACTACCTGAAAGAACGGGCAGAGGAGGCGCACGTCGCGCATCCGGCACTCGCTCACTTA
>JAOPYY010000008.1 GCA_025964395.1 Actinomycetes bacterium
CTGACGCGGATGAAGAACGCCGGTCACATCGCCGGCAAGAATGTGTTGATCTTCGCGCTCGCCTCGCTCGTCTACTGGGCGGTCGGCTTCGGCCTCGCCTTCGGCGACGGGAATCAACTGATCGGGACGGCTGGGTTCTTCCCGTCGGTCGTGGAGCTGACGTCGGTCGGCAAGGCGCCGTTCGACTGGTTCTCGGAGATCCCCGGTGGCGCCGGCTACCTCTTCGAGGTCGTGTTCGCCGGCGTGTCGCTGGCGATCGTCTGGGGCGCGATGGCGGAGCGCGCGAAGCTGTGGGTCTACTTCGTGTTCGGCATCTGGTTCACGATCACGTACTCGATCGTCTCGCACTGGATCTGGTCGCCGCACGGCTGGCTCTTCGCGAAGGGCATGCAAGACTTCGCCGGCTCGACCGTCGTCCATTACCAGGGCGCGCTCGCAGGCCTCGCAGGCGCCTTGATCCTCGGACCGCGGATCGGGAAGTTCGGGACGGACGGACGTGCGAACCCGATCCCGGGCCACAACATCCCGTACGCGGTGCTCGGCACGCTGATTCTCTGGTTCGGCTGGTTCGGGTTCAACCCGGGCTCGACGCTGTCGGTCGACTTCGGCGGCTTCGGCTTCTTCGCCTACGTCGCAACGACAACCAACATCGCCGCAGCGGCAGGCGCCGTCACCGGCATCTGCGTCGCCTGGGTGAAGATGGGCAAGCCCGACATCTCGATGATGCTGAACGGTGCGCTGGGTGCCTTGGTGGCAATTACTGCGGCCTCTGGCTTCGTCGCCCCGTGGGCCGCGATCGTGATCGGCATCGGCTCCGGCTTCATCGCCGTCTTCGGCGTGATCTTCGTCGAGAGGATCGGGATCGATGACCCGATCGGCGCCGTCGCGGTGCATGGCTTCTCAGGTGTCTGGGGCACCCTCGCCACGGGCCTGTTCGCCGTGCCGCTCCTGGCGTCGAACCTGAAGACCGGAACCGGCGGGCTCTTCTACACCGGCTCGTTCCACCAGCTCGGCGTGCAGGCCCTCGGCCTGGTCGCGGTCGGCGCCTTCACGTTCGGCACCTCGTTCGCGGCGCTCTATGTGATGCACAAGATCTGGGGCATCCGCGTCGAGGATCACGTCGAGACCGCTGGCCTCGACGTCTCCGAGCACGGCATGTGGGGCTACCCCGAGTTCTACATCCCGGTCCCCGGCGGCTACGGCACGGACACGCACAGCCACCTCGGCGGGGCGCACTCGCATCCGCACGAGCCGATCGCCGTTCACACGGCCGCGGAGGTCTAGAGATGTGGGGGAGGGGGCGGACTTATTGGGGGGCCGCTCCCTCCCGCCACTACCCGCCGGCGACGGCGGGGAGGAGCAAGATCGTCGATGTCGCGGCGACGTCCGTATCCAAACCTCCGAGGAGCCGGACGTCGTCGCCGTCGACGAACACGTTGAGGAAGCTGGGCACGCCGTCGCCTTCGAGCACGCGGCTCTTCAGCGCGGGGAACTGCGTGACCAACCGGTCGAGCGCCTCGCGCACCGTTGCCGCCTCGACGTCGACCGTCCGGTTGCCGCCGGCCTCGGGCCGAAGCACGGGCGGAATGCGAATCTGCGGCATTAGACTTCAAAAGATAAAGCATCGGAAGGGAGGCCGTCGATGTTCGAGGATCGCCTGCGCGTTCTGATTGCTGAGGACGAGACGATCATCCGTCTCGATCTCAAGCAGATGCTCGAGGAGAACGGCATGGATGTCGTCGGTGAGGCGCGCGACGGCCTCGAGGCGGTGGAGCTCGCCCGGACGACGAACCCGGACGTCGGGCTCTTCGACATCAAGATGCCGAACCTGGACGGGATCGAGGCGGCCCGGCGCGTCTACGCCGAACGGCCGATGCCGATCGTGATGCTCACCGCGTACGCGGACAACGACCTCGTCACGCGCGCGATCGGCGCCGGCGTGTTCTCCTATCTGACGAAGCCGTTCGAGGCGCGGGACGTGCTGCCCGCGATCCAGGCAGCGGTCGCCCGCCACGAGGAGCTGCTTGCCGCGCGCCGCGTGATCGGCGGCATCCACGAGCCGGTCGATCTCGAAGTGACCTCGAGCAGCGGCAACGTCTGGCCGCTGCGGCTGCGCCGGCGCCCGGACGGGACGCTCGACGTATCACTTCACAATGTAAAGTAACGCCCATGGCGCTGACGATCGTCAAGTGCGGCGGCGCGGCCCTCGCCAAGGAGCCGTTCGTGCTCGGGCGCTACGTCGATCCGGGATCGGGCGTGTGCGTCGTCCACGGCGCGGGCACGCGCATCTCCGCGGCGCTGCTCGAGGCCGGCATCGAGTCGACGTTCGCCGGTGGCCGCCGCGTCACGACCGAGGAGGCTCTGCCGATCGTCCGCGAGGCGTTCCGCCAGGAGAACCGCGCGCTCTGCTCAGAGATCGGCCCGCGCGCATACGGGCTGATGGGCGACGACCTCGGGCTGGAGGCCGAGCGCGTGCCCGAGCTCGGGCACGTCGGGATGCTCCTGCCGGTCGTGCCCTCGGCGCTGTGGGAGCTGCTCGCGACGGACGGCATCCCGGTGATCGCGCCGCTCGCCCGGTGCTCCAACAACCGTGGCCCGCTGAACGTCAACGCCGACGACGCGGCAGCGGTGCTCGCCGTCGCTCTTGGCGCAGACCGCCTCGTCTTCGTCTCGGACGTTCCCGGGGTGCTGGTCGGCGGCGAGGTGATCAGGGAATTGTCCGAGCGCGACATCTCCCAGCTGAACGGCCACTTGAGCGGCGGGATCGTCCCAAAGCTCCAGGCCGCGGTGGTTGCGGCCCGCGAAGGGGTGCGCGTGAACGTCGGCCAAACCACCGTGATTCCCTGACTTTTGTTGTTGAAGGGATATCACTTTACTTTTTGAAGGTAGGCAGGTAGTCTTACCGTCGTGAGCTTCCTTGCTCCGATTCAGATGTGTCGCCCGCTCCGGCTGATTGCCGGCTAGCGGGCTGCGTCCACTCCCCTTTTCACGCAGCGAACCGCAATGGCCCAAGCCAAAGAAGCCCCTACCCTCGAACTCGTCCTCAAGCGCAATTCGGTCGAGAGGCTGAAGCGCGACAAGAGCCCGCTCGGCATGCTCGACGAGCTGCCGGCG
>JAOPYY010000124.1 GCA_025964395.1 Actinomycetes bacterium
GTGAGGTCGAGCACGCGCTCGTCGTCACCTCCGGGACGGCTGCGCTCCATCTCGCCGTGCTCGCGCTCGGCCTCGAGCCGGGAGACGAAGTGCTCGTCCCGGCCTACACGTTCCCTGCGACCGCGAACGTCGTTGCGCTCTCGGGCCTGACGCCCGTGCTCGTCGACGTCGACCCCGAGACGATGAACATCGATCCGTCGAAGATCGAGATCGGGCCGCGGACGAAGCTGCTCCTCGGCGTGCACCTGTTCGGGCGCCCGCTGCCGCTGCACGAGCTGCTGGACCTGCCGTTGCTCGAGGATGCGGCCGGCGCGCTCGGCGCGAAGTACCGCGGCCGTGCATGTGGCGGGCTCGGGGTCGCGGGCTGTCTCAGCTTCCACCCGCGCAAGATCCTCACGACGGGCGAAGGCGGCGCCGTCACCACGAACGACGCCGAGGTCGCGGCGGCCGTGCAGACGTTGCGCAACCACGGCTGGCGCTCGCTCTCGCCGCCCGATATGCCGGCGCCGGGGCTCAACTACCGCCTCGCCGACATCCTGTGTGCCGTCGGCATCCCGCAGGCCCGCCGCCTCGACGAGCTGATGGCGCAGCGGACGCGCGTCGCCGACGGCTACACCGAACGGCTGCGTGACCTGCCGCTCCTGCTTCCGCGCGCCGACGAGGGCGACGTCCACGGCTGGCAGGCCTACGTGCTCCAGGTCGACGACCGCGACCGGGTGCTCGCCGCGCTGCGCGCCCAGGGGATCGAGGCGCAGATCGGCACCTATGCGCTCCACCAGCTCGGCGCCTACGCCGATCAGGGCGACTTCCCGGGCGCCGCGCGCGTGTTCGAGCGGGCGCTCGCGCTGCCATTCCACTCGAAGCTCTCCGACGGAGATCTCGACCGTGTGGCGGAAGCACTTGACAAACTTGTGAGTAGTCACTAACCTCAGCCTATGGCTACGACGACGGAACGGAAATCGAAGGAGGAGCGGCGCGAGGAGATCCTCGACGCCGCGCTCGCCGAGTTCGCCCGGAAGGGCCTGCACGGCGCCTCCACCGAGGAGATCGCCCGCCTGGCGGGGATCTCGCAGCCGTACATCTTCCGGCTCTTCGGGACGAAGAAGGAGCTCTACATCGCCGGCGTCGCCCGGTGCTTCCGCCAGACGCTCGAGTTGATGCAGCGCGCGGCGGAGGGCAAGCGGGGCGACGAGGCCCTGCGCGCGATCGGCGGGGCCTACGGCACGCTCCTCGAGTCCGACCGTCTCTACCTGCGGGCCCAGATGCAGGCGTACGCCGCCTGTGAGGACCCGGAGATCTGCGCCGTCGTGCGCAATGGCTACGGCGACCTCGTCAGCTACGTCGAGCGTGTCTCGGGAGTCGAGCCGAAAGAGCTCGCCGCCTTTTTCTCGGCCGGCATGTTGATGAACGTCCTCTCCTCGATGGATGCCCCGGCAGAGGACTGGGGCCAGCGGCTCATCGAGGGCTGCAAGAAGTCCGAGTAAAGCAACCCTTTTTTTCGCCCGGAGGTAAGTGATGACTCACAAAGCAAACATGTGGTGGACGTTCGCAATCACGTCAGCCGCCCTCTTCATGGTCACGCTCGACAACCTCGTCGTGACCACGGCGATCCCGGTGATCCGCCGTGACCTGCACGCCGGCCTGAGCGGTCTCGAGTGGACCGTGAACGCGTACACGCTCGTCTTCGCCGTCCTGCTCCTGACCGGCGCCGCGCTCGGTGACCGCTTCGGGCGGAGGCTCGTCTTCTCGATCGGGCTCGGCATCTTCACCGCCGGCTCGGCGGCAGCGGCGCTCGCGCCGTCGATCCTCGCGCTCGACGCGGCGCGTGCCCTGCAAGGCCTCGGCGGTGCGATCGTCCTGCCGCTGACGCTGACGATCCTCTCCGCAGGCGTGCCCGAGAACCGCCGCGGCGTCTTCCTCGGTGCGTGGGGCGGCATCAGCGGCCTCGCGGTCGCGTTCGGCCCGCTTGTCGGCGGCGCCGTCGTCAGCGGCATCTCGTGGCACTGGATCTTCTGGCTCAACGTGCCGCTCGGCCTCGTGCTGATCCCGCTCGCGCTGCTGCGGCTCGACGAGACGAGGGGCCCGTTCGGCAAGGTCGACCTGCCCGGCCTCGCTCTCGCGAGTGCCGGTCTCTTCGGAATCGTCTGGGGACTCGTCCGCGGCAACTCGGTCGGCTGGGGCTCGACGGAGATCGTCGGCGCGCTCGTCGCAGGCGCAGTGCTCGTCGCGGCGTTCGTCGCGTGGGAGCTGCGGGCCGAGAACCCGATGCTGCCGATGCGCTTCTTCCGCAACCGCACCTTCGCACTCGCGAACGCGGCCTCGATGATGATGAGCTTCGGCATGTTCGGCTCGGTCTTCCTGCTGGCGCAGTTCTTCCAGACCGTCCAGGGCTACTCGCCGTTCGGCTCCGGGCTGCGCATCCTCCCGTGGACGGCGATGCCGATGATCGTCGCCCCGATCGCAGGCGCGCTTTCCGACCGCATCCCGGCCCATCGCATCATCGGCACCGGCCTCGCCCTGCAGGCGGCCGGGCTCGCATGGATCGCCGCGGTCTCGACGCCGACGACGCCGTACATCGACCTCGTTGCGCCGTTCTCGCTGTCCGTGATCGGCATGGGCCTGTTCTTCGCGCCGATCGCGAACCTCATCCTCGGCTCGGTGCGCACCGTGGAAGAGGGCCAGGCGTCGGGCGCGAACAACGCAATTCGCGAGCTCGGCGGCGTCTTCGGCGTGGCGGTGCTCGCGTCGGTGTTCTCGCAGTACGGCGGGTACTCCAGCGGCACGGCGTTCGTCAACGGCATGACGCCGGCGGTGTACGCGGGCGCTGCGGTCGTCGCGCTCGGTGCGTTCGCGATGTTCGCGATCAAGCGCCGGCCGAAGGCCGGCGACGTGGTCGCGCTCGAGCCGGCGTTCGAAGCGGCCGCCTGAACGACGCTCCGGAACGGTCGCGGTCGCCTGAAGGGCGGCCGCGACCTCCGTTGGTCACAGCCTCAGACGAAACGCGCGCGTCGTCGTTCCACCGCCTGGGCGCGTCACTGCGACTCGCGCCACCAGGTCCTGGCGGATGTGCGCCGGCCAGCGGAACCTGACAACCGCTGAGGTACGCGGCAGCACCTTGCGCCGCGGCAGTCGGAGCCGTGCGACGGTGCGCCCGTGTCGCAGCAGCGTCACCTCCAGCTGAGCGCCGCCGATCGACTCGATCACGTCGCCTCGGTTCGCGACCGTCACCAAGACGAGGCGACCGCGCGTACCCGGCAGGCGCCTGACGTGAGCCGCAATCACCTCGACGCGTCGGACCCTGCGACCCGCCACGCGCACCGTGACGACGAGCCCGACGCGCATCTCGACCGCGATTGCAGTCTTCGAACGAACCGTCGCCGTCACGAGCACGATCGCGCTGTGGTCGCCGGGACGGGGCCGCGCCGGGCGGCGCGAGGTGACGACGAAGGTTGCTCCGTCCCTCCCCGCGGAGATCGTTTGCGGGCGCACGGTGAGCCAGGGCCCTGCATCGCGCAGTCCGGCGATCCGCGGCCTGCCGCGCGTGTCGAGCGCGAGTCCCGCGACGGCCGCGCGCAGGAGGAGGCGGCGTCCGCCGGTGCCGCCGACGCGCACCGTCGCCTTGTCACCGGCGTCGAGCGTGACGTGGGCGGGAGAGACGGAAAGCGCGAGGCGCGCAGGCGCGGCGCCGCTCCCGGTGGAGAGCGCGGCTGCGGTCAGCGCGATCGCGGCGATCATCCGATTGTTCCGCCGATCACCGTGTAGACGACGGTCGCCGAGTACTGCCCCGGCGCGACTCCCGGCACGGGCGAGTCGAAGGCGATGCTCGTCGGCCAGACATCGCCGCCGGTCGCACTCCGTGCCGCGCTCGTGCCGACCAGCGCCTCGGAGGCCGGCACGAGCGCGACGAGCGCGCCCCCTGCGAAGGGCGCCGACAGCTGTGTGCCGGCAGGGGCCGATGCGGCGAGGCCGAGCGGGAGGTCGGCCGGCGCGAACGCCGTGCGGTGGACGCTGAGCCCGTAGCCGGCCGTGTCGGTGCTCATGACGGTGACGCGCTCGCTCACGGCCGCCGGCCGGTCGCCTGCCGCGACGGTCCCGAAGCTGACGCTGGTCCGCTCGAGCGACAGCGAGATGCTCGATTGGACGGTGACGATGACTCCTGCCGACTGCGACGAGGTGGCGGCCCCCGAACCGCCGCCACCGGCGGCACAGGTCGCGGCAGCCGCGGCGGAGTTGTGCGGCGCGGCCGCCTCGGCCGTGAGGTCGGCGGCGTTCGCGTCGGTGTCGGTGCAGCCTCCGGCAGCGCGCGTCGCGGCGGTGGTGTTCGTGAGCGCCGGTGCGGCCGCGGTCTCGTAGTCGGTCGCCGTGCCGTAGCCGAGGAGGTCGTGCACCGCTG
>JAOPYY010000078.1 GCA_025964395.1 Actinomycetes bacterium
TGGACCGGATGCGCGCGCACTACCGGAAGGCCCGTGCGCGGCTCGACGACCTCGCGGTCAACGACCGCAACCGCACGCCGATGCATCCGCAGTTCGTCGCAAAGACGATCGATGAGGTCGCGGCCGATGACGCCGTGTTCCTCCCCGACGTCGGCACACCGGTCATCTGGGCCGCGCGCTACCTGCACATGAACGGAACGCGGCGCCTCGTCGGTTCGTTCAACCACGGCACCATGGCCAATGCCCTCCCGCAGGCTATTGGCGTGCAAGCGTCCCACCCCGGCCGCCAGGTGATCACTCTCTCCGGTGACGGTGGAATCGCCATGCTGCTTGGCGACCTGATCACGCTGCGCCAGCAGGAGCTGCCGGTCAAGGTCGTCGTCTTCAGCAACGGTGCACTTGGTTTCGTCGAGCTCGAGATGAAAGCCGCCGGTGTCGTCCACTACGGCACCGAGCTCGAGAACCCCGACTTCGCAGCCGTCGCACAAGCACTCGGGATGCACGGCCAACGCGTCGAGCGGCCCGACGACCTCGAGGCCGCGCTACGAGCAGCGCTCGACCACGACGGGCCCGCATTGGTCGAGGTGATGGTCACCCGCCAGGAGCTCGCGATGCCTCCGGCGATCACGTTCGAGCAGATCAAGGGCTTCACGCTCTACGCGACCCGCACGATCCTCTCCGGTCGCGGCGACGAGCTGGTCGATCTCGCCGACACCAACGTCCGCCGCCGAGTCTTCAGCTGAGCCGTGCACTTCGGGCTGCCCGCTGGTAGGCGCGTGCTCTGAGCAGTGGGAAGGTCGGCGTATGCGCTAAAGGGCCGCAATCTTATTCCGGAAGCCCAGTTGGCCGTGAAGATGACGGTCGCAGCGTCACTTGGCTGGTGGCTCGCGAGCCTCGCGGGAGCTTCGCGGCCGATCTTCGCTTCCTTCGTCGGCTTGACGGCGATGAGCGGGGACCCATTCGGCTCGTTTGGGGCCACGCTGGCACGCATCCTCGGCGTCTTCGCCGGCGTCGGGATCGGGATCGCCGTGTTGCAACTCGACCTGGGGCTGCTCTGGCTTGTCGCTATCGGCGTCCTGATCGGGACGCTCGTCGGAGTCGCGTTACGCGTCGGCGATCGGGTCAACGTTCAGCCGGCGATCAGCGTGCTCTTCCTGGTTGGAGTTGGTCGTAGCTCCGCGTTCGACGCCGGCGTCGTCCGTGTTTGGGAGACGGCGATCGGCGCGGGTGTGACCCTGATCGTTGCGGTGTTTCTCTGGCCACCGCATCCAGTGAACGAGCTGCGCGTGCGGCGCGACCGGCTGCGGCGCGAGCTCGCTGACGACCTGGCCGTTGTCGCCGAGGATCTCGCCACGGGGAGCGGTGCGACCGCTGCGCGCATGGACGACATCCGAGCGCATTCGCTCGATGCGGTTCGCGAGGTGTTCGCGCTCGACCAGGCGCGGCGGGCGTTGCGGCTGAACCCGCTTCGCCGCCGTCATGCGGCGGAAGTCGATGAGCTCGAGGGCAGTATCCAGCTCGCCGCTCGGCTGTACCGCCACGCCCGCTCGATCGCGCGGGACGTCGCGGACCGGCCGATGCAGAACGAAGGGCTCGCCGCTGCGACCAGGGAAATCGGCGAGGCCATCGGTCTTGCGCTTCGGGGCGAAGACGCTACGGCTGCTATCGCAGCAGCGGAGGATCGGCTCGCGGAGGTGGAGCGTGCAGACGGCGGTGCCGCGCTGGTCGTCGCGACTGTGCTTCGCCAAGTCCTCGCCGATCTCGAGGAGGCCCGGCGCCAACGCGACGTCGTCTACTCAGAGTCGAAGACCTATTTGCCCCGATGAACGCGAGGATGAGCGACGCGGTTTGCAGTGGCGCCTCGACCTGCGGGGAGTGCCCGACGCCGGGGATGGTGCGCACGATCGCACCCGGGACGGTTCGGTAGAGCGCGAGGGTGTGCCGCTCTCCGACGGCGATCTGATCGCGGGTTCCGAAGATCACCAGAACGGGCTTGCCGAGTGCCGCGAGTCGCTGGTCAAGTGGCTTGGCGGTGACGTACGGGGGCGCAGCTGCCTGCTCCTCGGCGAAGGCGGTGTAGGTCGTGGCGTTGATGTCGTCGCGAGGCTGATCGGGGTTCGGGAAGCCTTTCGCCACGTCAAATCCCGGAGCGAATGCCACTGCCGCGGGGTCCGGCAAAAGGTTGCCTGCCACCTCGAGCAGCGTCTTTATCCCCGGGCCGATGACGGGTGTGGTGCTGAGGGTGGCGGCCGGGCCCAAGGACCGGGCGGCCGCGGAGGCTCCGGTGTCGAGCACTACGATCCTGGACACAGCGGCTGGATTCTGCTCAGCGAGGGCAGTGACGACCTGGCCCCCCATGGAGTGGCCGACCGCGGTGACATGCCGGATGTGCAGCGACGCCAGCACGTTTCCTACGGCTCTGGCCTGGTCAGCGATGCGGTAATGGCCGGGTCCCGGCTTGGCCGATCCGCCATTCCCGATGAGGTCGACTCGGATAACCAAATGGGTCCGGGCGAACAGCGGAGTGATCCGGTCGAACCAATGGAGCGATGCTTCTACGCCGTGGACCTCAAGGATCGGCGAGCCAGCCGGGTTGCCCTGTACCAGGACCTGCATGGTCCCGTCCGCCGTCGGAATCAGCGTGGCGCCGGGTGCCGTGATCGTCGCGCCCTCGGTCTGGCGCCCGAGCACGATGGCGTTGACGGCCAGCGCCACAATCAGCACGCTGACGACGGTGGCCAGGACGATCAGCGCACGGCGCAGTCCGCGCCTGGGCCGTCCGCGATGTCTGCGCGGTGAGAGTCGAATTTGGCCCGGCGATGGTGGTCCAACGCCCGGCGGCCGCCCCCGCCGCGCGTCGGTTGAGGGATGGATCAGCGCCCTCAGCCGCTCTAGCCGCCGGCCCCGATCGTGACGCCACCGTTCGAACCGGGCGCGGGGAAGCCGCTCGGCAGAGTGAAGCTGCTGCTGGGCAGAGTGAAGCTGCCGCTGGGCAGAGTGAAGCTGCCGCTCGGCAGAGTGAAGGTGCCGCTGGGCAGAGAGAAGCTGCCGCTGGAGACGGTGAAGCTGCCGCTGGACACAGTGAAGCTGCCGCTGGACACAGGGAAGCCGCCGACCGAGCCGACGCCACCGATCGTGACGCCGCCGTTCGAGCCGGGCAGGCCGATGGCGGCACTGGCGACAGCGGGCACGCCGAGCGCGAGCGCGCCTACGGCGACAGGGATTGCTGACCTGTACTTGAACTTGCGTGCAAACATCGTTTTGTACCTCCTTGCGCTCGGTGACCGGGGCGTCTCACCGGGCGATGCGAGTGCGGAATGCTCCCGCTGGCACGCCCCGCGTCTGGTGCGACGAGTTGGTCCATTGCGCGTCCATGGTCGCCGCCGGGCGGGGCCTGGACATCGGCCCGCAGGCGACTCTTTTCGATACCGCCGGCTTCTGCTGCAGGTCTCCGAGCTACGGCGTCAGTGGTAGTCGAACACCTGACAGGCACATCGCGACGGGCGCCGGAAGCCCGATCGTCGAGAGCGTTCACGCTCTCACTGAGCTGCTGACGTTTGGAGCGGTGGACGTTTGGTGGACGAGACCGGCGACCGGTCTTACGCCTCGAAGTACATGAACAGCACGAGGACCATCATGCCCAGCGACTCGAGCGCGAGTAGCGCCGGCGCGAGCCACGAGCGGTCGGCCCGCGCCAACAGCGGCGGCGCCTGTGCTCCGCCGGGAACGACCTTGCCGCAGAGCGGGCACTTGCCCTCGGTGTACGAGGGACGGAACCAGTAACCGTCGTCGGCACAGAAGGCGTAGCCGTCGTGTCCCCGTGTCCGTCCGAGCAAACGATCGGCGACTCCGCTGACGGCGCAGACGACGCTGCTCACGACGCTTCGCCTCTCCGCCAGGCCCACAGGCTCGCGCCGGTGCCGATCACCAGCGCTTGCCAGAGCACGTAAGCGAGCAGCAACCACATCGGCTTCCTCAACGCCGACGCCAGCCGCACCGGGAAGCTTTGCGGGGCGGTGGTGGTCGAGCTCGAGGTCGGCTGCGAGGCACTGCCGGCAACGCCCGACGTCGGCTGCGAAGAGCCAGAGAAGGAGGTGGAGCCGGAGGGGGAGCCCGACGAGCTCGATTTCCCGGCAGACGAACCGCCGCCGACCGAGGCGCCGCCCGGCGTCTTCTTACTGCCGGAGTGCGCAGCGTTGGGGCAGGAGGAAGAGGAGGAGGGATTGAGATTGAGACCGAGATTCGGGAGGGCTCCCGCCGGAACCGCAAGCGAGTCCAGGAAGACCTCGCCGAGGATGTGCTCGACGTACTGGGTGGGAACGCCCGCCTGTTCCACCGGCTGGGTGAACACCACGTGCAAGCCCGTTGCCCTGACGGTCTCCTCGCTCGCGCTCGAGTCGGTGGTCGTGCCCGTCCCGCCACTCGGGTTCGTGTCGGTGGTGGTGGTCGTCGTCGTCGTGCCTGTCCCCGGGATCGGGTTCACGGAGCCGGTCGTCGTCGGGGTGGTGGTCGTATTCGTGGTCGTAGTCGTGTTGGTCGTCGTCGTGCCGGTTCCCTGGCATGGGGTGGTGGTGGGCGTCGTGCCAGTGGTCGTCGTGCCGGTGTCGCCGCCCGAGCTTGTCGTCGTCGTGCCGGTTGTCGTCGTCGTCGCCGTGTCGGTCGTCGTCGTGCCGATCGGCAACGGCGGGCCGGTGCCCGTGCCGCCTCCGTCTCCGCTCGAGCCCTTCTTGATCTCGGGCGTGACGATGAACAGCTGGATCCCCGCCTGCTTCAGCGCGCCGTTGAGCGCATCGCTCGCTTGCTGGTAGGGCAGGCCCGCGCCCTGTCCGGAAACGTGCACTCCGTCCTGGTCGATCGTGACCGGAACGCCCCCGATCGATGCGGCGCCGACATCGACGGCAATCTTTTCGGTCGGGGTGCCGTCGTTCGTGATCGACGCGGAGACGTGGATGCCCTGGATCACGATCTGACCGCCGCCGAGGCTCACGCGTCCCAGGCGCGACTCTCCGGTCGTCACCAGTGCCTTGGCCTTGTCGTCGAGCGTCGCCAGAGTCGACGATTCGAGGAGCGACGCACCGTCCCCGGACGCCGTGCTCGCAGATGACGTCGATCGCGACGGGGCAGCCGTGTGAGGCGCCAACGCGGGCGGTACGGCTGGCGACGGCACGCTGACGGGCGGCGTGACGGGCAGGCCGCCGACGTTCGGCGTTGTAACCGTGGCGGCCGGGGTCGTGACGGTGACAGTGGGGATCGTGACCGCGGGCGGCTTGACCGCGCCTGTCGGTGTCTTCGGGTGGAGGCGGCCCTGCCACTTCGCCTTCCATGCCGCAAGCGCCTGCCGCAGCCGGCCGTCGAACCCCTTGGGGGCTGCCATCTGGGTCGACGGACTCGTCCCGTTCAATCCGCTGGAGGCCTCCGAAGATTCGGCTGTCGCCTTGTACTCGCTCGCGTCCGCGATCGCGTAGGGCTGTCCCTGAGTGCCGTACGTCGCCTTGCCGGAGCTGCCGGGCCAGCGCGCGTCGGCGTACTGCGGCTGCTGGAAGTTGCCGGCCGCCGCCGTCTGCCCGACCGGCCCCGTGTCGGCGGGGCTGGCCGTCCCCTGGGCGAACGGCGAGTTGTCCACGTGCGAGAGGGCCATCGAGTAGTAGTTGTCGACCGCTCCCGTCGCGTAGTTGGGGAATGCCGAGCTTCCGACGACCTCGTGATCGCTCGCGGCATGCACCGATCCGTTGATGACGAAATACTTCGCCGCTATCGGGTTGGTCGGCGCCGTCGCACCCGTCCCGCCTGTCGTGTCCGTCGCCGTTGTCGTCGTTGCTGCTGTCGACGTCGGCGGCAAGGGCGACGACGGCACCAAGGACGTTGTCGTCGACGACGACGACGATGATGCCGATCCCGCAGCCGATGCTGGCCGGGCGACGAACACCGCCGCAATCATCCCGAGCGAGCCGATCACCAGCGTCATCGCCGCGACCCCAACGGCCCTGCGGCTAGGAACGGGAATCCTCATGACATACCTCCGTTGCCGTTCCCCTGTCGCGCCGGGCTCTCCATCGCTTCCCGGAGCAGGTCGACTAGGACTTCGGTCGCATTGCGGCCTTCCTGCGCCGCCCGGTTCTCGATCTTCTCCAGAAGGCCGGCGGCAAGCGGCAGCTCGTCGTCGCCGTCGTCGAAGTGAAACTCCGCCGCGCCGTTCCCGGCGGTCGCGTCGATCCCGCTCTCGCCCAGGTAGCTCCCCCTGACGAACGCCTCGTCGCGGGCAAGCACTGCGGCGTCGCCGGTGAGAGCCACCTCACCCTTCTCGAGCACGTACGCCCGCGATGCGACGTCAAGCGCATGCGTGACGAACTGCTCGACGATCAGGACGGACACGCCCTGTTCGGGAAGCGACCGGACGATGCTGAACAGGTCCTGCACGATTGTCGGTGCGAGCCCTTGCGACATCTCGTCGATCATCAGGACGCGGGGCTTCATGATCAGCCCTCGGGCAATGGCAAGCATCTGCTGCTCCCCGCCCGACAACGTCCCCGCGAGTTGCGTGCGGCGCTCGTCGAGGCGACCGAATACCGAGTACGCGTCGGCGACGCGAGCGTCGGCCTCGGCCCGTCGGACCCCGGCCATCGCACACGCGAGGCGCAGCGTCTCGTCCACTTTGAGGTTGGGGAAGATCCCGCGTCCCTGCGGGACGTGGACCACGCCGCCGCGCGCGATCGAGTCGGGCGTGCTGCCCTTCAGTGACTTGCCGTCGAGCAGGACCTCGCCGGCCATCAGCGGCACCATCCCCGACAGCGCGCGCAGCGTCGTCGTCTTGCCCGCCCCGTTCGCGCCGAGCAAGGCGACGATCTCGCCCTCCTTGACTTCGAGGTCCACGTTGAACACGACCGGGAGGCGCCCGTATCCGGTGCGGAGCCCGCGGGCCTCGAGCAGCGCGCCGCTCATCCGACGGCTCCGCTCGTCGCGGGCTCTGTCGAGACGACGCCGGTCGCAGTTGCGTCGCCGAGGTACGCGCGCACCACGCGGGGATCGTCACGGATCTGCTCCGGAGGCCCCTCGGCGATCATGCGCCCGTAATCGAGCACGTAGATGCGATTGCAGATGCGCATGATCAGCGCCATGTCGTGGTCGACGAGGAGCATGGTGATCTTGAAGCGGGCCCGCACCGACGCGAGCAGCCGAGCCAGCTCGGACGTCTCCCGCGCGTCGAGGCCCGATCCGGGCTCGTCCAACAGCAGCAGCTGAGGCTCGAGACACAGCGCACGTCCGATCTCGAGACGCCGCTGCAGACCGACCGGCAGGTCGCCGACCGGCGTGTCGGCCCAGTCGTCGAGATTGATGAAGTGCAGGATCGCGCGCGCCTTCTCTTGCGCCCTGCGTTCCTCGAAGACGGTCCTGGGCAGCCGGAGCAGATCGCCGAGCACGCCGCGCCGCGAGAACGCATCGAGTGGGAGCAAGAGGTTGTCGAGTGCGCTGAGCTCGTCGAACAGCTCGAGGTTCTGGAACGTGCGTGCGATCTTCAGCCGCGCCCGCTGGTGAGGCTTGAGGTTCCTGAGGTCCCGGCCGTCGTAATAGATATGGCCCCGGTAACCGGGCAGGACGCCGGTGATGCAGTTGAACATCGTCGTCTTCCCGGCGCCGTTGGGGCCGATCAGCCCGAGTGTTTCGCCGCGATGGAGCTCGAAGGACACACCAGCCAGGGCATGCACGCCGCCGAAGCTCATCGACACGTCGTCGGCTTGCAGCAGTACCGCCATCAGACCTTCACCGTGGGCGCCTCGGACGCGGTCAGGTTGGGCATCGGCTCAACCACAAGCGGCTCGGGCGCGGTCGGGAACCGCGGAGCCGGAGGAAACCGCTTGCGGAAGCGCGCTTGCCAATCCGGGACGACGCCTTGCGGTGTGAGGATCACCTGGAGGATCAGGATCGACCCGACGATCAGCGGGAACGCCAGCGTGGAGATCGGCGTATGGGTCAAGAGCTCAGGCCCGAAAATGAGGAAGATGCCGCCGACCGCAGCGGCCCCGACCGAGCGGACACCCACGACGATCGCGATCGCCGCGACCGCCAGCGACTGCTGGAACCCGAAGGCGCCTGCGCTCACCGAGCCGATGCCGGGAGCGAGCAGACCGCCGGCCAGCCCTGCCAGCCCGGCCGACACCCCGAACGACGTGAGCTTCCAAGCGGTCACGTTCACGCCGCTTGTCGCAGCCGCGATCTCCGAGTTCCGGATCGCGCGAAGCACGCGGCCGGTCTTCGACCTGCTGAGGTTCCAGACCGCGAGCACAGCTACGAGGAACACGGCCAGCGTGAACAGGTAGAAGGCATAGGAACCGTCGAGCGAGATACCGAGGAAGCTCGGGCGTGCCACTGTCCACGACGAGACGCCGCCCGAGAACGAATCCAACGTTCCGGGCGCCAGCAGGAAGTGGTCGAAGAACAACGCGACCGCGATCGTCAGGATCGCGAGGAACAGGCCCGACAACCGCAATGCCGGGATCCCGACCAGCACCCCGATTCCGATCGAGCAGATCACGCCGAGCAGCAGCGCCGGCCAGAAGCTCCAGCCGTGTCCTCCGACGAGGGACCCCACGGTGAACGCGCCGATCGCGGCGAACGAGTACTGGCAGAACGAGATCTGACCGGTGAGTCCCGTCAACACGACGAGCGACAGCACGATCAGCCCGACGATCAGCGAGTACGCCGCGAGCGACTGGTAGTAGCCCGAGAAGAGCAACGGGATCACGATCCCGACCCCGATCGCCGCCGCCACGATCACGCGACGGACCGGGGGGTTGTCGGCAGCGGGGACTGGCACGTAGTCCCTCCCGGCCGCCATGCGCTGCACGAGCCGCGTTCCGGGGCGGAAGAGGATCGCCAGCGTCAAGAGGACGAGCGCGAACGTCACTGCATTGCCGGCGCCGGCATTCGACGAGAAGATGCGGGGGTAGGTCTCAGCGAGGCCGAGGAACATCGCACCGATGACCGTCCACGGCAGGCTGGTGAGCCGGCCGATGAGGGCGGCGGTGAAGGCGTCGATCACCACGAGTGTCAGCGAGATCGGATCGAAGTTGATGCGCGGCGTGATCAAGACTCCGGCGATCGCCCCCATCGCGGAACCGGCAACCCACGAGACCGCCATGACCCGGTTCACGTTGATTCCCCACAGCCGAGCCGCGACGGGATCGTCGGCAACCGCCCTCATCGAGGTGCCGAAGGTCGTCCACCGGAGCACCGCGGCGGTACCGAACGCCAGCCCCAGAGCGACGACGATCGTCGTGAACTCGTCCCACCCGACGACGACGGAGGTGCCGGGGAATGTGAAGCCCTGGATGGATACGAGCTGGACCGGCCGGTGATACGCCGTCTGCCCCCAGATCAACCCCGCGGCCGTCTGCAGGACGAGCAGCCAGCCGATCGTCACGACGACCTTGCTCAGCGGCGCCCGGCCGGCCAGGGGGCGGATCGTGAATCGCTCGATGAGATAGCCGATCGCCCCGCCGGCGACGATCGCGGCGAGCAGGCCGACCGCCGCCGGATACCCCATGACGGTCGAGACCTGATACGCGACGAAGGCGCTGAACATCGACACCGCGCCCTGCGCGAAGTTGAGCACGCCCGAGACGCGATAGATGAGGACGAGGCCGATCGCCGCCAGCGCGTAGATGCCTCCGAGCGTTATCCCGATGACGGTGTAGCCCGGAAGCAGGCCCCAGTTCGCTGACGCGACGATGCCCATCTCCTAGGTACTCATCCGAAGCAGTTCCAGCCGGACGTCGTCCTCCACTGGCCGTTGTTGTTGTGAAGCCACTGGAGGCACTTCAATGGGTCGTGGCTGTTCCCGGGCCCGTAGGAGATTGGCTGGGTGATCCCGCCGTTGTCGAGGTTCTTCAGGCCGTTGAGGGCGTCGACGAGGCTCGTCCGGGTCACGGGGGCGTTGCCGATGCTCTTGACCGCCTGTGCGAACACCTCGGCGGCCAGCCACTGGTAGGTCGTGTAGGAGTCGAGCGCGCCGTATTGGCCGGGGTAGTACGTGCGCACGGCGTTGAGGTACTGCGCGATCGCCGGGGTGCTCGTATGGTCGAGGTA
>JAOPYY010000080.1 GCA_025964395.1 Actinomycetes bacterium
CCAATTCTCGTCGCCGCCACTGTGGTGATGTTCGCAACCGGAATCGCAGCGGCGCTCGTCGGGCATGGAGGGCTGCTCCTCGGCCTGCACAAGACGAGCTTCATCGTCTGGGGAATCGCGTTCGGCGTGCACGTGCTCGGACACGTCGGTATCCTTGTACCCGTGCAGGCGACTCACGCGACGCGCTTTATTCGGCCCCGGTGCGCACCGGGGCGCGTCCGCTAGCGCTCCTTCACGCCGCACCGGGGCCTTACCTGCGTCCCGACGAAGCGAAGGAGAAACCTTGGATAGTCTCGCCGCGGTGGATTGGACCGCGTATCAAGACGAAGCACTGGCTGCGATCGGCTCGGCTCTCTCGGAGGCCGAGCTCGATGACGCGCGGGTCAAGTACCTGGGGCGGAAGTCCGCGCTGGCGCAGGCGCTGCGCGGCGTCCGCGATCGCGAGAGCGGGATGCTGCTGAACGGGGTGCGCTCGAAGCTCGAGGAGGCGGTGGCTGCACGCGAAGCGGAGCTCGCGCGCCTGGCCTACGAGCTCGCTGCGGAAGCAGGCGTCGACGTCACGATTCCGGGAACGCCGGTTACGCGCGGGCACCTGCACCTGCTGACACAGATCCGCCGCGAGATCGAAGACATCTTCCTCGGCATGGGCTACGAGGTCTGGGACGGCAACGAGGTCGCGACGGTCTGGGAGAACTTCGATGCGCTGACGAGCGACCCCGGGCATCCGTCGCGCTCGCAGTTCGACACCTTCTACATCGACCAGAACACGGTGTTGCGCACGCACACCTCGCCGGACCAGATCCGCGCGATGCAGACGCGCAAGCCGCCGATCTACATGGTCTCGCCCGGACGCTGCTACCGCCGCGACACGCCCGATGCAACGCACTCGCCGATCTTCCTCCAGGTCGAGTGCCTCGCCGTCGACCGCGGCATCACGCTCGCCGATCTGCAAGGCACCGTGCTGAAGTTCTTCCGCGCGCTGTTCGGCGAGGAGCGCGAGGTGCGCATGCGGACGAGCTTCTTCCCCTTCACGGAGCCGTCGGTCGAGTTCGACGTCACGTGCTTCATCTGCGGCGGCGAGGGCTGTGCGACGTGCAAGCACTCCGGCTGGATCGAGATGGGCGGCGCGGGCTGGGTCGACCCCGACGTGTTCCGCAACGTCGGCATCGATCCCGACGAGTACCAGGGCTTCGCGTTCGGCTTCGGCATCGAGCGCATCGCCATGCTCCGGCACGGCCTGCCTGACCTGCGCGCGTTCTGGGAGAACGATCTCCGAGTGTTGGGCCAGTTCTGATGAAGGTCCCCGTTTCTTGGCTGCGCGAGTACGTCGACTTCGATCTACCGATCGAGGAGCTGGCGCGCCGTCTTGTCTTCACGAGCTGTGAGGTCGACCGGGTCGTGCGCCGCGGCGCGCCCGGCGGCGACAACTACGAGTACTTCGTCGTCGGGAAGGTGCTCGAGGCCGACAAGCATCCGAACGCCGACAAGCTGCAGCTGACGAAGATCGACGTCGGGAGCGGCGAGCCGCGCTCGATCGTCTGCGGCGCCTGGAACTTCGGCGCGGGCGCGACCGTTGCGGTCGTGCTGCCGGGCGGCGTGATGCCGGGCGGCGAGTTCACGATCGAGAAGCGCAAGCTACGTGGTGAGGTGTCGGAGGGAATGATCCTCTCGGAGCGCGAGCTCGAGCTCGGCCAGGATCACGGTGGGATCATGGTGCTCTCGGACGACCTGACGCCGGGCACGCCGCTCGCCGACGTGCTCCCGCTCGGCGACGACATCCTCGAGATCGAGACGCTCTACAACCGGCCCGACCTGACGTCGATCTACGGCATTGCGCGCGAAGTGGCGGCTTTGCTCGAGACCGACTTGCGCGCAATGCCAGGAAAGGAACCGGTCCGAGCTGGCGACGAACCCGTGACTATCACGGTCGAGGATCTCGAGCGCTGCCCGCGCTACATCGGGCGCCTCTTCCGCGACGTGCAGCTCGGCGAGTCGCCTGCCTGGCTCAAGGCACGGCTGATGGGCGCCGGCATGCGCCCGATCTCGAACGTCGTCGACATCACGAACTACGTGATGCTCGCGCTCGGCAGCCCGTTGCACGCGTTCGACTACGACAAGCTCGCGGGCAACCGCATCGTCGTGCGTCGTGCGCGGCCCGGCGAGAAGCTCGAGACGCTCGATGGAACGATGCGCGAGCTCGACCCCGAGGATCTCGTGATCGCCGACGCCGAGAAGCCGATTGCGATCGGCGGCGTGATGGGCGGCGGCAACACCGAGGTTTCCGACGACACGAAGAACGTGCTCCTCGAAGCGGCGAACTTCGAGCCGCTGACCGTGCTGCGCAGCGGCGAGCGCCACCGCATGCGCACCGAGAGCCAGACGCGCTGGGAGAAGGGCGTCGACGCCGAAGTTGCCGGCCCCGCCGCGACGTACGCGTCGCAGCTCCTCGTCGAGCTCGCGGGTGCGCGCTGGACCGGCGAGCGTGAAGTGCGAGGCGAGATCCCTGCACCGCCGGTGATCGCCTTCCGCCCCGGGTACACGAACGACGTGCTCGGCCTCGAGGTGCCGGAGGACGAGCAGCGCGATCGCCTCGGCCGGCTCGGCTTCGGCGTCGATCCCGACTGGACCGTGCACACCCCGACGTGGCGCCGGCGCGATGTGCCTCGCGACATCGACGTCGTCGAGGAGGTCGCGCGTTTCCGGCTCGAGCACGTCCCGGCGACGCTGCCCGTCCGGCAGGAGATGTTCGGCCGGTTGACACACGAGCAGCGGCTGCGCCGCCAGGTCGAAGACGTGCTCGTCGGCGCGGGGCTGTACGAGGCGTACACGTATTCGCTCCAGGCGACCGACCCCGACCCGAACGCGATCGAGCTGCCGGTACCGCTTAGCTCGCAGCAGCGTGTGCTGCGCACGACGCTCGCCATCGGGCTACTCGGCGCGGCACAGCACAACATCGACATGGGCAACACCGACATCGCGTTGTTCGAAGTCGCGCACGTCTATCTGCCGCCAGGCCCGGTGCCGGAGGAGCGGTGGCGCCTCGGCGGCATCGTCGAGGGCGACTTCTTCAAGGCGAAGGGGATCGTCGAAGCGGTGTTCGACGCGCTGCACATCGAGCCGACGTTCGAGCGCGCCAAGCTGCGCAAGGAATTCGTCGTGGGGGCGACCGTGCAGTCCGGCTGGGTCGGGACCTACGGGCCGCTCGAGCTCGACGGCCTGTGGAGCGCGTTCGAGCTCGACCTCGCGGAGCTCTTCGCGGAGGTGCCCGAGCGGATCCTCTACCGCGACGTGATCACGTACCCGCCGCTGCGGCTCGACCTGGCGTTCGTCCTCGACGAGGGCGTGCCGGCCGGTGAGCTGATGGCCGCTGCACGCAAGGCTGCCGGCGAGGAACTGCGCGACGTGCGGTTCCTGAGCGACTACCGCGGCGATCCGATTCCGGCGGGGAAGAAGTCCGTCGCGATCGCGGTCGCGTTCCAGTCGCCGGAGCGGACGCTCACGGACGAGGACGCGGGCCGCCTTCGGGGCTCGATCGTGCAGGCGCTTGCCGAACGTTTCGGCGCCGAATTGCGCTCCTGAGCGTAAGCCGTTTGTAAATCGGCGTATCTCCTGTTGCAAAGAGCGCGTTGCAGGGTTGGAAGTCATATGTCCAGCCCTTTCACTCAGGAGACGATCACGATGAAGCACCGCTTCACGGCCCCCATGCTCGCCGTGCTGGTGCTCGCCCTTGCTGCGTTCACGGGTTCTGCCCTCGCGGGTGACAACCACGGGAGCGGTAGCGGCGACAGCGGCAAGGCAGCAAAACAGGATCACTCGACGCAGACCGCGCCGACGACGAGCGACAACTCGACCGGTGTCAAGCCGTCGAACACGACGAAGCCGCAGGACACCAAGGCCGCGGCATCCTCGAACAAGACGAAGCAGTACGGCAACGGCCAGACCGCCGGCCAGATCGCGACGAAGGCCGGTCACGGCGACGCGATCCTGCACGGCCCCGGCAACAGCCAGCCGCACAAGACCGCGGTGTGCCCCGGCGGCCACGAGGTCGACGTGCACGCGCTGAAGAACAAGGACGCGAAGTGCGGCTCCTCCCAGGTCGAAGCCGCGAAGGTCGAAGTCAAGAAGTCGGAGAAGTCCGACGTTGATGTCGAGAACTCGAAGGCCGAAGTTGATGTCGAGAACTCGAAGGCCGACGTTGACGTCGAGAAGTCGAAGGCGGAAGAGAGCAAGTCAGTCTCGGCCGTCGCGCCCGCGCAGGCTCAGGTAGCGGGCGTTCAGGAGACGCAGAACTGTGGCACGACCACGCAGACGGTCACCGAACAGGTCCTCGTCGGCGTCAAGCACATGATCGGCCCGAAGGGCTCCGGCCGGTTCGTGCTCATCCATCCGAGCGAGCACTCGGCTCACTACACCGGCAAGCACAAGGACGACATCCCGGTGTACGAGAGCGTGACGAAGACGATCACGGTCCCGACTACGAACTGCCCGGCAGCGCTGACGCAGTCCCAGTCGCCGGCCGCGTCGAGCTCCGTCTCGGCCGCAGCGACCGCGCAGACCGCTGCTCTCGCAACGACCTCGGCGCCGGTCGCAGCCGCGCCGGCCTCTGCTTCGGCTACCGCCGGTGCAGCTCCAGCCGCCTCCGGTGGCGTGAAGGGCGCGGTTGTCGCGCTCAAGCCGACGAAGACGAAGCCCGCGGGCGGCGTCCTCGGTGCGACGACCCGTCTTGGCGGCAACGTCGCCTCGACAACACTGCCGTTCACCGGGCTCCCGCTGTGGATCTTCGCGCTCGTCGCAGCAGCCCTGATCGGCATCGGCCTCACCGCGCGCCGCGCGTCAGCGCGCCGCATCTAGCCGGAGACAAGCAACCGGCACCAGCGAGGGCGGCCACCAGGCCGCCCTCGCCCTTTCTGGACTGTCCTACCTCAGAGGCAGGACACGTCCGTTTTGGCGGTGCGGTGCGGACAACGGGGTCAGACCCCGGTCGTGTCCGAAGCGGCCAGTCCGGCTGCATGGTTGAGCGAACCGAGCAACCGCCTGTCAATTCGGACGTGGCCGGCGGGGCGACGACCGGGGTCAGACGCCGGTCGTGTCCGTTCGGGCCGTGTGGGCGGCCCGTCCTACCTCAGAGGCAGGACACGGCCGTTTAGGCCGTGCGGCGGGAGGGCTTCGTGAGGCCGGCGTGCTCGCCGCCCGCGGCGCGGATGTCCGCTTGCCGCTCGAGCTCCGAGTTCAGCTCCGCCCCGAGGAGAATCGCCCACGCCGAGTAGTTCAGCCACAGCATCAGGATCACGCCCGCGGCGAGCGACCCGTACGTCTTCGAGTAGCTCCCGGCGAACGTCACGTACAACGTGAACAGACCGGAGAGCGCGAGCCACAGCAGCGCGCCGACGACCGACCCGGGCGTGACCCACTGCCAGCGCCGCTGATCGAGGTTCGGCGCGTAGTAGTAGATGAGCCCGAACAGCAGCAGCACCGCGACGAACGCGATCGGCCAGCGCGCGATGCTCCAGACCAGCGTGAACGCGCTGCCGAGCCCCGCCTTGTCCGCGATCGCCTGCGCGATCGGGCCGCCGAAGACGATCAGCACCGCGACCACGAGGATCGTCGCGGACGAGAGCAGCACGAGCACGATCGCGATCAGGCGCGTCTTCCAGAACGGCCGCGTCTCCATACGGTCGTACGCGCGATTGACCGCCTTGATCACCACGCCCATCGCGCCACTCGCAGCCCAGACGGCGCCGGCGCCGCCGAGCACGAGCGCGGTGACACTCGCGCCCCCCTTCGAGTCCTTCTGCAGTCCCTCGACGAAGGTGATGACGCCCTGCGGTGAGATCGGCGCGAGGAACGACTGCAGCTGGTTGTACAGGTGCAGCACGCCGAGCAGGCCGAGGAAGAACGCGACCGCAGGGAAGAACGCGAGCAGCCAGCTGTACGCGACCTGCTTGGCGAGGCCCATGCAGTCGTCGGCGAGAAACGCCGAGCCCGCTCGCTTCGCACCGGCGAGCCACTCACCGCGCGACAGCTTCAGCGGCTCGTCGGCGGCGCTCAATCGCGGTTGCGAATCGACCAGCGGCCGACGCGGAGCTTCTCGTCGCTCTCGCGGCCGCGACGCGCGAAGTAGCGCATCGTCGCGCCGACACCGCCGGCGAGCACGAACCCGACCGACGCTGCCGCGCCCGCGGCGACCGGCAGCTTCGCTTTCAGCTTGCCGCTGATGTTCGCGGCCGCACCGAGTTCCCCGCGCAGGTGCTCGACAGCCTCAGCCAGCTCCCCCCGCTCGGTGTCGAGCTCGCTCCGAATCTGCTCGGGTGTCCGGGCGGCGGCCATCAGCGCTTCAGCGCCTCGGTCGTGAGCTTCGCTTCGCGGATTGCCTGTTCGGGCACCGGCGGCGTTCCCTTCTTGATCTTGCCGCGCGCCAGCGCACCGAGCAGCCCGGCGAGCGCGAAGAGGCCGAGCGTGACGATCAGTAACGCGAGCCACGTCGACAGGAACGTCGCGAGCGCCGCCGCGATCGTTGCGAAGACGAAGCCCAGGGCGAAGAGCCCGAAGATCGCGGCGCCGATTCCCATCCCGATGCCGACAGCCAGCGCGCTGACCTTCTTCTTCAGCTCGAGTGCGGCCAGTTCGATCTCGAGGCGCGCGATCGCCGACGCGTGCTCGGCGACCGACTTCGCCGCACCGCCGACCCCGCTGTTCGTCTGCTGCACGGCTGTCGGCGACTCAGACACGGGGGTGGGCATGGCCTCTCCAGTCGAGAACCTTCGCGAGCACGAAACCGCAGGCCAACGCGGCGCCGATCACGACCCACGGGCTCAGCCCGCCGCTGCTCTTCTTCGGCTTCGGGCGCGTGAGCTGCGGGCCGGACGGTGCGCTGCGCGGTGTGGCCGAAGTGCCGGAAGGCCCGTCGGTGGGCGCCCCGCCCTTGGCGCGCGCCGCAATCAGGCTCGGCTTCAGCTTGCGTAGGAACTCGGGATCGTCGGCGAGCGCGTCGCCGACCTTCGCCTTGACGCCGCCGCTCCGCTGCGCCTCGCGGACGAACTCCTCGAGCTTGTCCGCCGCCGACTCGACTGTCTGATCTGCTTTTGTCATTTCTTGGTCGGTGGTTCCTCGCCGGTGGCGACGCGCCAGATCTTCGTGGCTACGCGGCGCGCAGCGATCGTCGAGGCAGCGCCGATCCCGGCGTACAGACCCGTCCAAAGTGCCTTCCGCAACATGCGCTTGATTTGCCTACCCGCTGCCCCTCTAAACGTGAATAGGGAATGCTTGGTTCATGCAGACCGAACGCCAGCTCTCGAAGGCCGACCGCCAGCGCCTCGTGGCGAGCCTCGTCGAACGCATGCGGCTGGGCACGCAGCAGGAGCTGCTCGAGGCGCTCGAGAGCGCCGGCTGCCGCGTCACCCAGGCGACCGTCTCGCGTGACATCCGGGAGCTCGGCCTCGAGAAGGCGCGCGACCCGCTCGGGCGGCACCGCTATGTCCTGCCCGACCGCGAGCGGCGCTCCGACCCGCGCGACACGCTCGATTCGCTCCTCGCCCAGTTCGGCCGCGGCGCCGTCGCCGCGCAGAACATCGTCGTGATCCAGTCGGAAATCGGGACCGCGCCCGCGATCGCACGCGCACTCGACCGCATCGGCCACCCGCTCGTGATCGGGACGCTCGCGGGTGACGACACCTGTCTCGTGATCACCGCCGACGGCAAGCGTGCGCACGAGCTCGTCGAAGAGCTGCGCGCGGCGATCAGCTAGCCGGAAGGTGCTGGGCCCACGGGTGGGCCTGCTCGATCTGCGCGGCGAGGCGGAAGAGCGTTGCCTCATCCGCCGGCCGGCCGATCAGCTGCACCCCGACCGGGAGTCCGTCGACGATGCCGAACGGCACCATCGCGGCGGGCTGGCCGGTGACGTTGACGATCGGCGTGAACGGCGTGAACTCGCCGCCGCGATCGAACTGCTCCCACGGGTCCTCGGGCTCGAAGACCCAGCCGATCGGAACCGGAAGCTTCGCGAGCCCCGGCGTCAACACGATGTCGACGTCGTTCCAGAACGCGACGATGCGGCGAGCGAACCGCTGCAAGCTGGTGACGCTCTGTGCGAAGACGACGCTCGACGTGTCGTGCGCGGTGGCGGCGAGCGTGCGGTTCAGCGGCTCGAGCAGCTCCTGGTCGGCCACGGGATACATCGCGGGGCCGACCTGCCAGAGCTTGGCGAAGGTGTCGAGCAGTCCTGCGTCCACCCACGGCGGTGTCTGCTCGACGACCTCGTGCCCGAGCGCCGCGAGCGCTTCCGCCGCATCGCGCGCAACCGCGACCACCGCGTCGTCGACCGGATACGGGATCGGGGGCTCCGCGGTGAAAGCGATGCGCAACCGCCCCGGGTCGGCGCCGACCTCGTCGAGAAACGGACGCGGCGGCGGCGGCGCCCAGTGCGCGTCGCCCGGCTCGTAGCCCGCGATCACATCGAGGAACGCCGCGGCGTCGCGCACGGTGACCGACAGCGGTCCGCTTTGCGAGAGCTCGAGCGAGCCGCTGACGAACGGCGCGGGGGAGACGCGTCCACGTGAGGGCTTGATGCCGAAGAGCCCGCAGCACGACGCGGGAATGCGGATCGAGCCGCCGCCATCGGAGCCGTGCGCAAGGGGAAGCGCGCCCGCGGCGACCGCGGCGCCGGCGCCGCCCGACGAACCACCCGGTGTGCGGTCCGTGTTCCACGGGTTGCGGCATGCACCGTTGAGCGCCGACTCGGTGACGCACGTGCTGCCGAACTCCGGCGTGTTCGACTTGCCGAGCACGACGAAGCCGGCGTCCTTCATGCGGCGTACGACAGCGGCGTCGGTCGTCGGCACGTAATCGCTGAACGCGCGCGACGAGAACGTCGTACGCACGCCGGCCGTCTCGTTCAGGTCCTTCACGAGCATCGGTACGCCGGAGAACGGACCGTCGCTCGGTTCGGTGGCGAGCGCCTGCTCGAAGCAATCGGTGACGAGGAAGTTGAGCCCGGGATTCGTCGCCTCGATGCGGCCGATCGCTGCCTCGGTCAGCTCACGTGCCGACACCGCACCCGCGCGCACCTGCGCAGCGAGCTCGAGTGCGTCGATCAACGGTTGAGGGTGATCAGATCGTCTGTCCGTCGAGGATCCACACGGGGCCTTGCGTTGCAACGAGGTGCGTGTCGCTGAGTACCTGCAGGGGCGCGATCGACCCGCGGATGTCCGCCTCATCGCAGCGTTCGAAGCAGCGGCGTGCCATTTGCGGCGCGACGCCGTAGCCCGCGTGGTGCGCGGCGCGGAACCGGAACGTTGCGCTGTCGCCGACGCGGCGCGGGTTCATCTGGATGCACAGCACGGCGGCGTGCTCGACGTAGTCGGTGGAGAGCAACCGCACCTCGGCGACGAGATCGCTCCAGTCATCCGGCAGTTCCGCGAGCAGTGCGTCCCAGGATTCGACAAGCGACGTCACTTCGCGCTCGACCCGCGCCGTGGCCTTTTCGGATCCAAGAGCGGTGAGCGTGCCGCCGATGCGCGCGTCGTCCAAGCGGCGCAGCAACCGTGCGATTCCGTCGGGGCCCTGGGCGCTGCCGTCACGCGCAGCGGAGAAACGCAGGGTCGTGTCCGTGCGGTATGGGCCGGCCGGGCCGAGCAGCGCGGACGCCTGTGCGGCCACTCCTGGATCCCGAATTTCGAGCTCGACCGAAACGCGCACCCACCCGTCGGGAAGTGCGATTTCCAACTCGCGCCACTGGCCGACGAGGCTCATGGTTGGAAACGTACACTGCCCGCGTTATGGCCAAGGTCGAGAAGAAACGCGCCCTGAACGACGAGACGCTGCGGGACTTCCTGCGCGAGATGCTCCTCATTCGGCGCTTCGAGGAAAAGGTCGAAGAGCAGTTCCGCGCCGGCGAGTTGCCTGGCTTCCTGCACGTCGCGATTGGCCAGGAAGCGGTCGCCGTCGGTGTCTGCCAGGCGATGGAGGAAGGCGACGTGTTCGCCTCGACGCACCGCGCTCACGGGCACACGCTCGCGCGTGGCACGCACCCGAACGCGGTCATGGCAGAGCTCTACGGGAAGATGGAAGGCTGCTCGCACGGTTACGGCGGCTCGATGCACCTTTATGACGTCGAGCGCGGCAACTACGGCGCGAACGCAGTGATCGGCGGTGGCCTCCCGCACGTGACGGGCGCAGGCCTAGCGTTCAAGTTGCGCGACGAGCCGCGCGTCGCGGTCGCGTTCTTCGGCGACGGTGCGACGAACATCGGCACGTTCCACGAGTCGCTCAACCTGGCACAGCTGTGGAAGACGAAGACGGTCTTCGTCTGCGAGAACAACCACTGGGCCGAGTCGACGCCGGGCTGGCAGCACTCGCCGGTGTGGGACGACATGTCGAAGCGCGCGCTCGCGTATGACATGCGTTCGATCAAGGTCGACGGTCAGGACATCCAGGCGGTGTTCGACGCGTCGCAGGAAGCGTTGGAGCATGCACGGTCGGGTGAAGGCCCCGTGTTCCTCGACGTCGAGACCTACCGCATGCACGGTCACTTCATCGGCGACCCGCAGGTCTACCGCACGAAAGAAGACCGCGACGAGGCAGCGCAGAACGATCCGATCGTGCGCCTGCGCGAGCGCCTCGCGCTCGGGGACGACGAGTTCGAGTCGTTCGACGCGCAAGCGCACGAGATCGTCGACGCAGCGCTCGAGTTCGCGAAGAACGGCACCGACCCGCAGCCCGAAGACGCGTTGAAGAACGTCTATGCCTGAGATCACCTACCGCGAAGCAGTCCGCGACGCGCTCGGCAAGGCGATGCGCAAGGACGAGGACGTTTTCATCATGGGCGAGGACATCGCCGAGATGGGCGGCTCGATGGCGGTCACGCAGGGCCTGCTCGAGGAGTTCGGCCCGGAGCGAGTGAGAAACACCCCAATTTCAGAAATGGCGATCGTCGGCGCAGGCATCGGCGCTGCGATGGCGGGCATGCGCCCGATCGTCGAGATCATGTACGAGGACTTCCTGACGCTCTCGCTCGAGCAGATCGTCAACCAGGCCGCGAAACACCGCTACATGTCGGGCGGTCAGCTGACCGTGCCGCTGACGATCCGCACGCAGGGCGGCGCCGGCTGGTCGCCGGGCGCGCAGCACGCGCAGCAGCTCGAGGCGTGGCTCGTCCACGTGCCGGGCTTGAAGGTCGTCTATCCGTCAACGCCGGAAGACGTGCGCGGACTGCTCTGGACGTCGATCTACGACGACAACCCGATTATCTTCTTCGAGCACCGTCTGCTCTATCCAGTGAAGGGTGACGTGCCGGAGGAGATCGAGCCGATCCCGCTCGGCAAGGCGCGCACGATCCGCGAAGGCACCGACGTGACGGTGATCGCGATCGGGCCGCTCGTGCATCGCGCGCTCGACGCGGCGAAGCAGGCCGAGGACGAAGGCATCTCCGTCGAGGTGATCGACCCGCGCACATTGCAGCCGCTCGACGAGGACTCGATCGTCGCGTCCGTGAAGAAGACGAACCGCGCGGTCGTCGCGCACGAGGCCGTGACGCGCATGGGGTTTGGCGCCGAGGTCACGTCGGTGCTGCAGTACAAGGCTTTCGACTACCTCGACGCGCCGATCGAGCGCGTCGGAGCGAAGTTCGCGCCGCTCGCGTTCGCGCCGGTGATGGAGCAGTTCATCATCCCGCACGCCGAAGACGTGCTCGCTGCGATCAAGCGCACGGTCGGGAAGTAGCCATGGCCAACGAGGTCAAGCTCCCGCGCCTGGGTCAAGGCATGGAAGCCGGGACGATCACGAAGTGGCTCAAGTCGCCCGGCGACAACGTCGAGAAGGGCGAGCCGCTCTTCGAGATCGACACCGACAAGGTGACGCAGGAAGTCGAGTCGGACTACGCAGGCGTCCTGCTGAAGATCACGCTCGAGTCCGGCGAGGCGCCGGTCGGCCAGACGATCGCGTACATCGGCAAGGAAGGCGAAGAGGTTGCCGAGGCCGCAGCACCCGCGCCCGCTCCGGGTGAACCCAAGACGGCGCCTGCTCCGGCACCCGAACCTGATTCGGCGAAGCCGAACCAGATTCGAGAGTCTGCGCCGTCGAGTGGGAGTAACGGCGGCCGCATCAAGGCCTCGCCCCTGGCACGCCGCATCGCGCGCGAGCGCGGTATCGACCTGTCGGCGCTCTCCGGCACCGGCCCCGACGGGCGGATCGTCGCCGAGGACGTCGAGCGCGGCGAGGTTGCGAAGCCTTCATCTCCGGCCGCGGTCCCGGCCGGCGAGATCGAGTCGATTCCGCTGACGAACATTCGCAAGACGATCGCGCGCCGCCTGACCGCGGCGTGGCAGGCGCCCGTCTTCCAGCTGACGGTGAGCGCCGACATGACGCGCGCCAACGAGCTCGTCGCGCGCAACCGGGAGC
>JAOPYY010000094.1 GCA_025964395.1 Actinomycetes bacterium
TCAAGCAGAGAGGTCGGAGCAAGCCGGGCGACGGGCAATCGTCGTGACCGGCTCCACGCTCGGCTAGAGGGAAGGACTCCATGAAGCTCTTTGAGAACGGACCGCGTGCGAAACGCTTGCGTCGCAATGCGACCACGACGCTCGGACTGCTCGTCCTCGCATCGCTCCTCGCACTGACGCTCGCGCGCGCTTCCGGCGCAGCAGCAACCGCGGTTCCGCTCGGGACATCAGGCTCGTTCGCCGTCCTGGCGGGGGCGGGCATCACGAACACGGGACCCACCACGATCAATGGTGACGTCGGCACGTACCCGACGATCACGATGGTCGGGACCAGCTCGATGACGGTCAACGGCACGAACCACGCGTCGGACGGTGTGACGCAGCAGGCCCAAACGGATCTCGTGGGCGCGTACAACAACGCCGCAGCTCAGGGGCCGACCAACCCGATCGTTGCGGATCTCGGCGGGCAATCGTTGTCTCCGGGTGTCTACAACTCGGCGTCGTCGATCGGCCTGACCGGAGCGCTGACACTCAATGGTGGCGGCGACCCGAACGCGGTGTTCGTCTTCCAGGCGGGCTCCGCGCTCACCACCGCATCCGCGAGCTCGGTTGTGCTGATCAACGGCGCTCAGGCCTGCAACGTCTTCTGGCAGATCACGAGCTCCGCGACGCTCGGCACCGGCTCGACGTTCCGCGGAACGCTGATCGCGCTCCAGAGCATCACCGTCACGACGGGCGTCACTGTCGACGGCAGGGTCCTGGCGCGTAACGGCGCTGTGACGCTCGACACCGACACGATCTCGCGGCCTGGTTGCTCGGCGCCCGCGGCGACGACCACTGCGCCGGCTGCGACGACCACCACCGCCGCGACGACGACGACGACGACGACGACGACGACGACGGCCGTGCCGCCGAAGCCCAAGCCCAAGCCCAAGCCCGCTGCAGTGAAGGCGGCCAAGGTTGTTGCCAAGGCGAAGTCGAAGGCGGTCATCAAGAAGGCACCGAAGCCGAAGCCGAAACCGGCTGTTCAAAGCTTCGGCTTCACCGGTTGATCGAGCGAGCGGGGATCTCGAGCGGGCGCCGGTGGCGCCCGCTCGCCCTGCTCCTTTCGTCGCTCTCGCTCGTCGCCCTCACCGCGACGAGCGCGCCGTCTGCGCGCGGCAGCGCGGTGCAGCGAACGCAAGAGCTTGCGGCGCTGCTCAGCACGCATCAGGTACGCGCTGCGCCCACTGCCCGGTCGGCAGGGCTCGGCGTCGTGCCGGCGGTCACGCCGATCACGCACGATCGCACGGTGCTGCCGGTGCTCGCGCATCACGGAACGTGGCTGAAGGTCAGGCTTCCCGGCCGTCCGAACAGCCACACCGGATGGATCGCGCGCAAGGCGACGCTCCAGTGGGCCACGAACTGGCACCTGGTCGTCAACCGTTCCCGCCGGCAGGTGTCCGTCTACCGCTCCGGCCGCTTCGTGCGCGTGTTCAACGCGGTCGTGGGAAAGCCCTCGACGCCCACGCCCGCGGGTGAGTTCTTCGTCGAGGAGTCGATCGCGCTGCGGTCGTACGACGTCGGCGCGCCGTTCGCGCTCGCGTTGAGCGCGCGGTCCGAGGTGCTGCAGGAGTTCGACGGCGGCCCGGGTCAGATCGCGCTGCACGGGCTTTCGAACGTCGGCGGCGTGCCCGGCACGGCCGTTTCGCACGGCTGCATCCGGCTCGCCGACGCCGTCATGCGCTGGCTCGTCGTCCGTATCGGGCCGGGCACACCGGTGACGATCACCGGTTGACAAACCGTTTGGCCACGGCAGGACTTGCAAGGCCGTGTCGTATAATTGCAACGTGGCTCGCAATCTTGCAGACGTTGCCAAGCAGGCCGGCGTCAGCGAGGCGACCGTCAGCCGCGTGCTGAACGGCAAGCCCGGGATCTCCGACGCGACGCGTGCTGCTGTCCTCACCGCGCTCGACGTGATCGGCTACGAGCGGCCGACGCACCTGCGGGTGCGGCGGGCGCGGATGGTCGGGCTCGTGGTGCCGGAGTTGCAGAACCCGATCTTCCCGGCGCTCGCCGAGGTGGTGGGCGGTGCGCTCGCGCAGCGTGGGTTCAACGCGGTGCTCTGCACGCGCACCGGCAGCATGTCCGAGGCCGAGTACGTCGAGATGCTCCTCGAGCGGCAGGTGTCAGGCATGGTCTTCGCCGGCGGGCAGTACGCCGAGGCGGATGCGCCGCACGAGCACTACCTGCGCCTTCTGAAGCTGCGCTTGCCTGTCGTGCTCGTCAACGCCGCCGCCGACCATCTCGACTTTCCGCGCGTCTCGACCGACGACGCAGCCGCGATGGAGCAGGCCTACGGTCACCTGGCCTCGCTCGGTCACGAACGGATCGGGCTGATTCTCGGCCCGCCGGACCACGTCCCTTCGCGCCGCAAGCTGGCCGCATTCGAGGACGTGGCCACGAAGACCGTCGGAATCTCGCCGGACCCCGAGCTTGTGGAGCGGACGATGTTCTCCCTGGAGGGCGGGCACGCTGCCGCAACCCGCTTGATCAGGGCGGGAGCGACCGGGATCATCTGCGCCAGCGATCCGCTGGCGCTGGGTGCGATCCGTGCGGGCCGGCGCGCCGGGCTCTCGGTGCCCGCCGACATCTCGGTCGTTGGCTACGACGATTCCGCCTTCATGAGCTGCACCGATCCGCCGCTGACGACGGTTCGCCAGCCGATCGAGGCGATCGGCCGCGCGGCCGTCGCCATGCTGGTGAGCCAGATCGAAGGCGCGGAGGTCTCGGCCGAAGAGCTCTTCTTCGAGCCGGAGATCGTGGCTCGCGGCTCCACCGCCGCGGCGCCGGTCAAGCTCGCAGTCGGCGTTTAAGCGGCCGGCTGATGCGGTTGTCGGCTGGCTTCGGCCTGGTTGCGATTTGGCCGATCTGACCTAGAAAGTCGAAAAGATGCAAGATTTCGTCTGACTCTTGCATTCGATTGTCAGATGTGCGATCGTCACGCCCCGTGACGCACGTTGAGACAACGACGGCCGCCGAACCGCAGGTTGAATCGGTCGTCGAAGACCGCTGGTGGCGGGACGCCGTCGTCTACCAGGTGTACGTCCGCAGCTTCGCCGACCAAAGCGGCGACGGGATCGGCGACCTGGCGGGCGTACTCGACAAGCTGCCGTACCTGCACGACCTCGGGGTGGACGCCCTCTGGTTCAACCCGTGGTACCCCTCGCCGCTCGCCGACACGGGCTACGACATCTCGGACTACCGGTCGATCGATCCGGCGTTCGGCACGCTCGAGGAGGCAGAGAACCTGATCGCCGCGGCGCGCGCGCTCGGGATCCGCACGATCATCGACATCGTCCCGAACCACGTCTCCGACGAGCACCCCTGGTTCCAGGAGGCGCTTGCCTCGCCGCCCGGCTCGCCCGAGCGGGACCGCTTCTGGTTCCGGCCCGGCAACGGAGCCGACGGGGAGCTGCCGCCGAACGGCTGGCAGTCGATCTTCGGCGGGTCCGCGTGGACGCGCACCCAAGACGCGTCCGGTGCGCCCGGAGACTGGTACCTCCACCTCTTCGCGCCCGAGCAGCCCGACCTCAACTGGACGCACCCCGACGTGTGGACGGAGCACGAGGACGTCCTTCGCTTCTGGTTCGACCGCGGGGTCGCCGGCGTGCGGATCGACTCCGCCGCACTGCTCGTCAAGGACCCGGCGCTCAGCGAAGAGCCGGCGGACAGCGTTCCTGGTGAGCATCCGTTCACGGACCGCGACCAGCTGCACGAGATCTACCGCCGCTGGCGCGCGATCGCCGACGGCTATGCCGAGCCGCGCGTGCTCGTCGGCGAGGTCTGGCTGCCGGACGCGGAACGGTTTGCGCGCTACCTCCGCCCGGACGAGTTGCACACCGCGTTCAACTTCGACTTTCTCGCGTGCCCGTGGGAGCCGGGCCCGATGCGCACGTCGATCGACTCGTCGCTCGCCGCACACGCTCCCGTCGGCGCACCGGCGACCTGGGTGCTCTCGAACCACGACGTCACGAGGCCGGTCACACGCTACGGCCGCGACGACACGTCGTTCGCGTTCGAGTCGAAGCGAGAAGGCACGCCCACCGACCTGCAGCGCGGCAATCGACGTGCCCGTGCAGCCGCACTGCTCGCGATGGCGCTGCCCGGCTCGATGTACGTCTACCAAGGCGAGGAGCTCGGCCTGCCCGAGGTCGAGGACATCCCGGCCGAAAGACGCCAGGACCCGATGTGGCTCCGCTCCGGCGGAGTCGATCCTGGTCGCGACGGCTGCCGCGTCCCGCTTCCGTGGGCGGGGCAGCGGCCGCCGTTCGCATTCAGCGGCGAAGGCGCGGACCGTCCGTGGCTCGACCTGCCGGACGACTGGGCGCCGCTGACTGTTGCGGCGCAGACCGCGGAGGCAACGTCGATGCTCAACCTCTACCGCGCAGGCCTGCGCCTGCGCCGCACCATTGCGGCGCTGCGTGCCGGAAATCAGCGTGACGCCGACCTGCGCTGGCTCCCGTCTTCCGACTCTGTCCTCGCCTTTGCACGCGGTGAGGACTTCATCTGTCTCGTCAACTTTGGCCCGGATCCGGTCGACCTGCCGGACGGCGCCAGCGTTCTGCTCGCCAGCAGTGAGCTCGAAGGAGGTGCGCTTCCGTACGACAGCACGGTCTGGTTGCGCCAGACGAACCCACACGATCCGTCCGGGGTCAGGTCGCCCCGCGCGGACACATCGGATAGGTCAAACCAGCCGGCATCGGGCACAGTCCCGGTGCTCAGGAAGGGGTAAGGACGATGAAGTCCACTCGCATGACAGCACTCCTCGCCGTCATCGTGACGAGCCTGCTCGCTGTGTTTGCAAGCTCGGTCTCGAGCGCGGCGACCACCAAGACGACGACGATCAGCGTTGTGTCGCTGATCCCGGGCAGCACGCCCGAGGCGATTGCGCAGTTCAACAATCAGGTCGCGGCGTTCGAGAAGGCCAACCCGTCGATCAAGGTCAAGCCGATCGAGTATCAGTGGACCGGCCCGACGTTCGCGGCCAAGCTCGCCGCGGGGACGCTGCCGACCGTGTTCGAGGTGCCGTTCACGGATGCCCGGTCACTTGGGGACAACGGCCAGCTCGCCGACCTCACCGCTGAGATCAAGCAGCTGCCGTACTACTCGAAGTACAACAAGGCGGTCCTCGCTGAAGGCACGACGGCAAAGGGCAAGATCATCGCCCTCCCGAAGGGTGCGTACGCGATGGCGCTGCACTACAACCGCAAGCTCTTCACCGCTGCGGGGCTCGATCCGAACAAGCCGCCGACGACGTGGGCTCAGGTGCAGTCCTATGCCAGGCTGATCACGCAGAAGACCGGCAAGGCCGGCTACGCGCAGATGGGGAAGGACGACAACAGCGCCGGCTGGGTCTTCACGACGCTCGTGTACTCGCTCGGCGGCCGGATGGAAACCGGCCGGGGGACGACTGCCAAGGCGACGCTCAACAACGCCAAGGCCGTCACTGCGCTCAGCATGCTGAAGAAGATGCGCTGGACGGACAACACGATGGGCTCCAACTTCGACATGGGGTGGAGTGACATCAACCAGGCGTTCGCCGCAGGCAACGTCGGCATGTACATCAACGGCTCGGACGTCTACACGAACCTCGTGTCGGCGAGCAACATCGATCCGAGCATCTACGGCCTCGCGCCGATCCCGCTCGCGAAGAACAAGACCGCGGGCGTTCTCGGCGGCGGCACGCTGGTTGCCGTCCGCCCGGACGCGAACGCAGCCGCACGCGCGGCGGCGGTGAAGTGGATCGACTTCTACTACGAGCGCCCGCTCGTGGACAAGGCACAGGCGATCCGTAATGCGAAGACGCTGGTTGCGGGCAAGCAGCCGGTTGGCGTTCCCGCACTGCCCCTCTTCAACAAGGCGCAGTACGATCTCGCCAACACCTGGATCAAGCCGTACATCAACGTGCCGCTGGCTCAGATGAAGCCGTTCAACACCGGCATCTTCAACCAGCAGGTGATTGCGGAGCCCGCTGCGTCCACGCAGAGCGTGTACAAGACGCTCGACGGGCCGGTCCAGGCGGTCCTCACGGACAAGAACGCCAACGTCCAGCAGTTGCTCGACCAGGCGAACAGCACCGCACAAGCGCAGATCAGCGCAGGCAAGTAGCTGAACCTCGTACGGGCGGCCGGGGCCGGGGACACTCTCCGGCCGCCCGTACGAACCATTGGCCCCACGGAGGCTTTGCATGGCGACTGTTGACCCCATTGACGTGCACTGGACGGACAGCGAGCCTGCAGTCTTGAGCGGGCGCGAATATCGGCGAGCGCGGCGCACCCCGCTCACGTGGGTGCGGGGCGGAGGGCTCGCGACGCTGCTCTTCCTCCTGCCGATGCTCTTCGTTTTCGGGGCGTTCTCGTGGTATCCGATCGTCCGCACCGTGATCATGTCGGTGCAGCACACGAACCTCGTGTCGCCGGCGACCTGGGTCGGGCTCGACAACTTCCGGGCGGTGCTCAATGACCCGGTGCTGCCGAAGGCGGTCGAGAACACCGCGGAGTTCGCGGGCCTTGCATTGATCTTCGGCTATCCGGTACCGCTCGTCGCCGCCGTGCTGATGAGCGAAGCGCGGCGCTTCCGTGGTGTGTACAGCGCGCTCGCATACCTGCCGGTCGTGATCCCGCCCGTCGTTGCCGTGCTGCTCTGGAAGACGTTCTACGACGCGAGCCCGACCGGCGTCTTCAACACGATCCTCGGCTGGGTTCACCTCGGCCCGTACCCGTGGCTGCAGTCGCAGCAGACGGCGCTGCCGTCGCTCGTCCTCGAGTCGACCTGGGCCAACGCGGGCGGGACGGTGATCATCTACCTCGCCGCGCTGACCGGAGTGAACCGCGAGCTCTACGAGGCTGCATCGGTTGACGGCGCGTCGCTGTGGCGCAAGGTCTGGCACATCACGATCCCGCAGCTGCGGGGCGTCCTGCTGTTGACGATGATCCTGCAGATCATCGGGACCGCGCAGGTGTTCCTCGAGCCGTACCTCTTCACTTCAGGCGGCCCGGCGAACGCGACGGTGACCGTGCTGCTGATGATCTACAACTACGCGTTCGGCAACTCGCTCGGCGGCGACTACGGCAGCGCAACCGCGCTCAGCCTGATGCTCGCCGCGTTCCTCGCGCTGTTCTCGCTCCTGTACCTGCGGCTCACGCGCTCCTGGAGCAGCAAGTGATCGTTGTTCCGGGACGCCGCCGCGCGCGGAGCGTGGAGGGGAGCGGGCCGGCGCTGATCGGGCCGGACGAGTGGCGCCGGGCCCGGGTCAGGTGGGGCTTCGGAGGCGCGCAGGTGCTCCTGCTCATCGGGCTGATCGTCATCGGGCTCGGCCCGTTGGTCTGGCTCGCGAAGTCGGCGATCACGCCGACGAACGACACGATCACCTACCCGATGGCACTGTTCCCGCACGGCGCCGCGTGGAGCAACCTGCACGAGGCGTGGTCGAACGTGCAGGTCGGCAAGTACTTCTGGAACACCGTCGTGCTGGCGATCGGCTCGTGGTTCGCCCAGGTCTTCGTCGCGACCACCGCGGGCTTCGCGCTCTCCGTGCTGCGGCCCGCCTACGCCAAGGTGATCACCGCGCTGCTGCTCACGACGCTGTTCGTTCCCGCGGTCGTGCTGCTCGTGCCGCTCTACGTCGAGATCGTGCACCCGCCGCTGATCCACCATTCGTTCATCGACAGCTACTGGGCGGTCTGGCTGCCCGCCGGCGCGAGCGCGTTCAACGTCGTGCTCGTGGCGCGGTTCTTCGACAATCTGCCGCGCGAGATCTTCGAGGCCGCGCGCATTGACGGCGCAGGCCCGTTCCGACTGTTCTGGTCCGTCGTGCTGCCGATGTCGAAGCCGATACTCGGTGTCGTCTCCGTGTTCGCAGTGCTCGCGTCGTGGAAGGACTTCCTCTGGCCGCTGCTCGTGCTGACGAACCCCGACGAGCAGCCACTCTCGGTGCGCCTGCCGCAGATCCAGTCGCAGACGTCGCTCGGCGTCTTCCTTGCGGCGCTCTTCATCGCGTCGCTCGTTCCCATCATCGGCTTCCTGATCTTCCAGCGCTCGTTCCTTCGTGGGACGGGCCTGGGTGGCGCGATCAAGGGTTAGACATGAAATTCGTGAAAGGAGCCCGGTATGGCTGCGATTGAGTTCCAGGCAGTTTCGAAGGTCTTCCCCGATGGGACACGGGCGGTCGATTCGCTCGACCTCGAGATCAAGGAGGACGAGTTCATGGTCTTCGTCGGCCCGTCGGGCTGCGGCAAGACGACCGCGCTGCGCATGGTCGCCGGTCTCGAGGAGATCAGTGAGGGGACGATCTCGATCGGCGGACGGGTTGTGAACGAGGTCCAGTCGAAGGACCGTGACGTGGCGATGGTCTTCCAGAACTACGCGCTCTACCCGCACATGACCGTCGCGCAGAACCTGGCGTTCGGCCTCAAGCTGCGCAAGTTCGACAAGGCCGAGGTGCGGCGCCGCGTGAGCGTCGCGGCGGCAACGCTCGGGCTCGAGGACTACCTCGAGCGCAAGCCGAGCGCACTGTCGGGTGGGCAGCGGCAGCGCGTCGCAATGGGGCGCGCGATCGTCCGCGAGCCGCACGCGTACCTCATGGACGAGCCGCTGTCGAACCTCGACGCACAGCTTCGCGTTCAGGTGCGCGCCGAGATCCAGAAGCTCCAGCGCACGCTGGGCGTGACCACAATCTACGTCACGCACGATCAGACGGAAGCGATGACGATGGGCGACCGCATTGCCGTCATGCGCGGCGGAACGCTGCAGCAGGTTGACGCGCCGGAGCAGGTGTACCGCTGGCCGGTGAACCGCTTCGTCGCGGGATTCATCGGCTCGCCCGCGATGAACATGGTCAACGCGCGGCTCACCCGTGCAAATGGGGATCTGGTTGCGAGCTTCGGCCAGCACAGCCTCGTGATCGGCGAAGAGGTGCTCGCAAACCGCCCGGCGCTTCGCGCGCACGAAGGTGGCGAGGTCGTCCTGGGCATCCGGCCGGAGGACATCGAGGACGCGGCCTTCGCTGCGGAAGCCCCGGGGCGCACGCTGACGGTGGTCTGCACGTTGAGAGAGGCGCTCGGCGCGGAGGTGCTCGTCCACTTCTCCGCCGTCGACGACGAGAGCGCGGCCCTCATCGCGCGCGTCGATCAACTGACGGCCGCCCGCATGGGAGAGCCGTTGCAGCTCGTCGTCGACACGTCGCGCCTCCACTTCTTCGAGCCTGCGAGCGGTCTCGCCATCTACGGCGAGGGTGGCCGCGTCGGAGCACCGGTCGCCGCGTGAGCTAAGAACCTCCTAGGAACCATGCGGATCTAGCGGGTCTTCACGCGACTCCTAGAGAGATTTCATCGTCCGCTTAGGGAGCACGGCTTAGCTCCCCTCCATGAGCGTACTTTCAGATCTCGCCGGCCGGCTTCCACGCCGTGCCGCCCCCGCGATTCGCACCACCAACATCATTCTTCTCGCGCTCGTCGCGGGGCTCGGCGTCGCCGCGTATCTCGCGTTGCGTACGACCGCCTCTGTCGCGACGGCAACACCGCGCACCTCCCCTGTCGCGCAGGGCGTGGTGCTGTCCTCTGTCTCGGCGTCCGGGACGGTGCAGGCGGCGACCAATCTCTCCGTCGGCTTCCAGACGTCCGGCCGCGTGACGGCGATCGACGTCAAGGCCGGTCAGAAGGTCGCCAAGGGCCAGGTGCTCGGCAAGCTCGATTCGACGGACGCCACTGCGGCTGTGAAGCAGGCCGAGGCGAACCTCGCGACCGCGAAGGCGAACCTCGCGCAGGCCAAGGCCGGCGAGACCGCGCAGCAGAAGGCCGCCGACGCGATCTCCGTCACGCAGAGCAAGGCGCAGGTGACGCAGGCGGAGACCGCGTTGAAGAGCGCGCGCGCGCAGTTGAAGACCGATGACGCGTCGACGCGTCAGAGCGTCACGTCGGCGAAGAGCAGCGCGACCGTCACGCAAGCTCAGAAGCAGCTGAAGGCGGACCGGGGGAATCTCGCCGCTGCCGTCGCGAAGCAGAAGGCCGACAAGGCCAAGCTCACGATCAACGGCACCACGTACGCCAGCGCAGACGCCGCCGTGAACGCGATGACGAACGTCGTCAACCAGGACAAGGCGCAGCAGCAGGCCGATACACAGACGAACTACGACCTGCAGACGCAGCAGACGACGGACCAGCAGCAGCTCGCCCTCGACCAGACGTCGCAGAAGAATGCATCCGCTTCAGACCAGGCGTACTGGCAGAGCAAGGTCAGCGACGACCAGGCGAAGGTGAACGCGGACGCGCTGAAGGTTCAGCAGCTGGCGAAGCAGCTCAACGCCATCCAGTACCAGCTGACGCAGGACCAGGGCACGTTGCAAACGCTGCAGACCCTTCAGACCACGCTCACGCAGGACACGAGCTCGATCCAGAGCTACGAGGCAAAGATCGTCTCTGACAACAACGCAATCAGCTCGGCGAAGTCCCAGCGGACGTTGCAGATTCAGAACGCGCAGAGCGCGCGCACCAGCACGCTCGCCAAGGACAAGCAGGCGATCGTCCAGGCGCAGCAGCAGGTGTCGTCGGCGAAGCTCTCGGTGACGTCCACCGCCGCGAACAACGCGGTCAAGTCGACGACACCACCCGCGACGCTCGCGCAGGACAGCGCGCAGGTCCTCCAGGCTCAGGTCAGCCTGGCGACTGCTCAGCGGACACTCGACCAGACCGTATTGCGCGCGCCTGCCGCGGGCACCGTTTCCTCGGTCGGCGGCACGCTCGGTCAGAACGTGAGCGGCGGTGGCACGAGCGCCAACTCATCGAGCGCGTCGAGCACCGCAAGCACGGGCTCGTCGGCCGGCGGCGCTGCCAGCTCGAGCAGCACGTCGACCTCCTCGTCGGCGTTCGTCACGCTCGTCAATCTGCAGGGCCTGGAGGTCACCGCTTCCTTCAGCGAGAGCGATGCGGTGAAGATCCAACTCGGTCAAGCAGGGACGATCACCGTCTCGGCGCTCCCGAACAAGCAGCTCGCAGCGCACGTCGTCGCAATCGATACCGCGGGCACGTCGTCGTCAGGCGTCGTGACGTACACGGTGACGATGGCGCTCGACCGGACGGTCGCGGGCCTCAAGCCCGGCATGTCGGCCAACGTGAGCGTGACGACGGGTGAGCGCGACAACGTGCTCAACGTCCCGAACGCTGCGGTGACCGGCAGCGGGTCGAACGCGACGGTCAAGGTGCTCAAGAACGGCGTGCAAAGCACGGTCAACGTCGTCACCGGTCTCAAGGGCGACTCGACCACGGAGATCATGAGCGGGCTGACCGCCGGCCAGCAGGTCGTCACGTCGAGCGGTGTGGCTCCGGCGGCCGGTGCTACCGCAGGGACGACCCGGCCCGGCGGCGGTGCGGGCTTCCCCGCCGGCGGCGGCGGATTCCCCGGCGGCGGCGGAGGCTTCGGCGGCGGCGGCGGCGCTCCCC
>JAOPYY010000095.1 GCA_025964395.1 Actinomycetes bacterium
GATCGCATCGTCGAGCGTCGGACCCGCGATGTAGCGCGACGAGAGCCGTTGGACGACGGGTTTGGGGACGACCGGCAGGAGCCGGACGATCGCGCGGTCGAGAAGAGCCACAGGCGCGGCGATGGTAGCTGTCCGCTTCCTCTAAAACCGAATCGTCAGTCGGTGCGTACAAGCAGGCATGAAGATCCTCCTCCTCGCCGCTCTTGCCCTAGCCGGTGCCGCCGTCGCAGGCGTTGTCGCCCACGCGAGCGCCGCCAAGACGACGATTCGCGTCACCGAACGTGAATTCAAGATCGGGCTCTCGGCGACCCGGGCCTCCGCGGGCCCCGTCCGCTTCGAGATCAAGAACACCGGCAAGTACCCGCATGCGCTGGCGGTCTCAGGCGCCGGCGTGAACACGAAGACCAAGCTGATCCAGCCGGGCAAGTCCGCCGTGCTGCTCGTGACGCTCAAGCAGGGCGTCTACTCGCTCTGGTGCCCCGTCCCCGGCCATGCGGCCCAGGGGATGAAGGCGAAGCTGACCGCGCCCACCCCCGCGGGTGGCGGCGGCACGGTGACGACGAGCAGCGGCGACACGACCACCGACAGCGGCGTTCCCTGGGGGTAGAGGCCCCGCTGCGACTGTCCCCGGATGCGACGGCGGGTCCCCTGGTCCCGCCGTCGCTCTATCTCGGCTTTGCAATTGCCTCGATCGGCGGCCCGCTCGCGCTCGCCGCGATCTACCTGCCGGGCGCCGGTGACCCGAGCTCGGCGGGCCTGTTCGCGCTGGTCGGCGCCGCGCTCTATGCGATGCCGCTCGCGGTGTGGCTGCGCTACAGCGAGGAGATCGTCTCCGCCGGCGGCCTGGCGGCGTTCGTCGAGGCCGCGGTGGGCCGGCGCGCGGCGCTCGCGCAGGCGGCGATCTGGTCGTTCAGCTACTTCCTCTATCTGCCGTACACGGTCACCGACGTCGTCTACGAGATGCTCGATGACGTCTTCCCGGGCCTGCACCCGTGGCGGCCCGTACTGCAGATCGGGCTGCCGATCGCGATCGTGGCGTTCGTGCTCCTGCGGGTGACGACGGTGCTGCGCGTGCTCCTCGTCTCCGCCGCGGCGCAGCTAGCGCTCGTGCTGATCCTCGCGTTCGTGATGCTCGAACACGCCGGCGCGCCGGCGTCGTCGTTCACGCGTGTGCCGTCGGCCGATCACCTCGCGCGCGGCAGCGCGAACGTCGCACTGCTCTTCCTCTGCGGCAGCCTCCCGCTCTTCCTCGGCGCCGAGGTCGTGGGCGGAAGCCGGACGGTGCGCCGCAGCCTCGTCCTGGCCGCTGTCGTGGTCGCGGGCTATCTCGTCTTCGCAGCGTTCCCGCTCGCAGCGGTCGACCCGAGCCTCACGCACGCGAGCCTGCCGGGCTACGAGATCGCAAGCGCCTACTCCGGGCGCACGCTGGCGATCGCGATCGGCGTCGGCGGCGCGCTCAGCGCCACCGGCCTGATCGTCGCGGAGTACCTCGCGCTTTCACGACTCCTGCACGCGGTGACGCGCGTCCCGATCCGAAAACTGCTCCTCTGGATCGGCGTGCCGTTCGTCGCGTTCGACGCGCTGAGCCTCACCGACCCGCACGCGTTCGACAAGAACGTCCTGCGGCCGTCGCTGATCGCGCTGTTCCTTTCACAGCTGATCGTGTTCGGCGTGTTCCCGATCTATCGCGCGCGGCGCGGCAAGCTGACGCCCGTCGACGTGTTGCTCGCCGCCGGCGCGTTCGCGTTGATGGGCTGGGGCCTGTACCGGGCGTTGCTTCACCCGGTCTCGACCTGACCTAGCTCTCGCGCATGAACCCTTGGCGGGCGGCGCTGACGAGCGCCACTGCCTCGGGAAAGAGCACGCGCATCGCGTCGCGCATCGCAACCGACTGCTCTTCGGCGCTGCCCTGAACATCGACCTGCGAGAGCGCCGCCGCGGTGAGCTCGACGGCGGTGTTCAGCGTCAACGTCGCGTACTGCTCGCGCTGCGCCTCCTGCACCGACTCCGCCTGCTGCTCCGCGAACTCGCGCAGCCCGCGCAGGAGATCCTCAGGATCGCCGCCGAACGGGAAACCGAATCCACCTTCTGACATGGGGTCCAAGTTAGCTGAGGGGGAGCTTGTAGGCGCGCTCCACGTCGGCCACGAACTCCTCCACTGCACCGGTCGACGCGCGGATAGCTGCGGAGAACGGCGACGAGGTCTCGCCGAGCAGCCGTTCGAGCGTCATCGTCGCCGCCCCCACCTCGTCGAGGAAGCCCGGTGTGGCCACGCGCGGCGGCGCGCCGATCGTGCGTTCCAGCGCAAGCGCGGCCTCCTCGGCTTCCTCGATCCCCGGCGGCTGCTCGACCATCCGCACCTGGGCGAGCTGCGAGCGCAGCGTCTCCAGATCGCCCCCGCCCGCGAGATCGCCGGCGAGCTCGCACATCGCGACGATCGACGCCGTGTCGCGCACATCGTCCTTGCGCTCGATTGGCGCCCCCTGGTCGTCGAGTACCAGCCACTGGCGGTCATCATCACCGCCGAACGCGATCAGATAGAGCCGCCGGCCGCGCCCCGGCTCGGCCGCGAGCACGCCAGTGACCGGTCCGTGCTCGGACGCGGCAGCCGCAATCCGCTCCAGGTCCTCGGTCAGCGCCATAGAGTCAAGCGTATGGATGCCGCAACCCTCTTCGCGCCGCTCGGCCCAACCTACGAGCGCTGGGGCGCGGTGCTGTCGTTCGGCCAGGACCCGCGGTGGCGCCGGTTCCTCGTCTCGCGCATCGACGCGGGACCGACCGACACGGTGCTCGACGTGGCCACCGGCACGGCGGCCGTCGCGCGCGAGCTCGTGCGCCAGAAGGACTGCTTCGTCGTCGGGATCGACCAGAGCGCCCAAATGCTGGAGGAGGGCCGGCGGCGCGTCGCGCTCGCAGCCGCGGCGAGCAAGGTCCGGCTCCAGCAAGGCGACGCGCGCTCGCTGCCGTTCGAGGACGGGCAGTTCGACGCGCTGACGTTCACCTATCTGCTGCGGTACGTCGAGGATCCGGCGGCGACGCTGCACGAGCTCGCGCGCGTCGTGAAGCCCGGCGGCACGATCGCGGGCCTCGAGTTCGGCGTGCCGCGCGGGATCTGGCGGCCCCTCTGGGAGGCGTGGGTGCGCGTCGGACTGCCGGGCGCGGGGCGGCTGATCGGCAGCGGCTGGTACGAGGTCGGCGCGTTCCTAGGCCCGTCGATCCGCGGGCACTACGAGGAGTGGCCGCTGCCGCGCCTGCTCGGCGCGTGGCGCGACGCGGGCATCGGCGACGTGCAGGCGAAGCGACTCAGCGTCGGCGGCGGAGTGGTCACGTGGGGACGCAGGAAGTAAGACCGGCGTTCTACGCGCTGCGCGGCGGCGGGTGGCGCGACTACGTGACGCTGCTGCATCCGCCCTACACGCTGTGGCATCTGTCGTATGTCGCGGTCGGTGCTGCGCTCGCGCCGCACTTCCACCTCAACCGTCTGCTCTGGGCGCTCGCGTCGTTCTTCCTCGCGATGGGCGTAGCGGCGCACGCACTGGACGAGCTGAAGGGCCGGCCGCTGCGCACGCGGATCCCGTCGGCCGTGCTCGTCGCCGTTGCGGCCGTCTCGCTGGCCGGCGCGTGCGCGATCGGCATCGGCGCAGCTCGAGCGTGGGGCTGGTGGCTGCTCGCCTTCGTCGTCGTGGGTGCCGCCGCGGTGCCGCTCTACAACCTCGAGCTCGCGCTGCACACGGACTGGGGCTTCGCCCTGACCTGGGGCGCCTTCCCGGCCCTCACCGGGTACTTCGTCGAGGCGCAGACGCTGCGGGTCGAGACGGTGGCCGCCGCGGCGTACGCCTTCGCGCTCAGCCTCGCCCAACGAGCTCTCTCGACGCCGGTCCGGCAGGCGCGCCGCGAGCACGGGACAACCGCGGGCACGGAGCCGCTCGAACGCGCATTACGCCTGCTCACATGGGCTTCCGTCATGCTCGCCGTCGCGCTCGTGGCGGCACGCCTACGATGAAGGCGTGACCGCCGCAACGATCATCGCTATCGCCGCCGCCTGCGTCGGCCTGCTGGCGCTGCTCGCATCCGTGCTGGTCCTGCGCAAGGTCCGTGCGCACCAGCAGCTGCTGGAACGCGAGATCGAGCGCGGGAAAGGCGCCTTCGACGAGGTCGTGGCGCACGAAGTGCAGCAGCGCGCCAGGGAGCTCGAACAGACGCTCGCGCGACTGCGCGCCGACTCGCTGTCGCAGCTGGCGGAGGAGGAGCGCCGGATCGCGGACGAGCGGCGCCGCGACGTCGTCGAGCGCGAGCGCGACGCCGGCACTCGCCTCGGGGAGCAGCTCACGGAGGTACAGCGCTCGGTCGAGCAGCGCCTGACCGACTGGGCGAGCGACGTCGAACAGCTGCAGGAAGGACTGAACGAGGAGCTCCGGCGCATCGAGGCGCGGCAGCGCCAGCTCATGACCGAGACGGAAGCGAAGATCGGCAAGGCAGCGGAAGGGCTCGAGGGACAGGTCGACGACCAGCGGCAACTGCTCGCGCGCTTGCGCTCCGAGCTCTCCGGCGCGGCGCAGCAGCTCATGCAGTCCGCGAACGCAGAGCTCGAGCAGCACGCAGCGGAGCGCCGTCGTGCACTGCACGAAGTCGCGGACCGGTTGCGCAAACGCGAGCGCGATCTGCAGGAGATCGCCGAGCGCGAAGGCAACGACGCCGCGCAGCGCATCCAGATCTCGATCGGCGACGTCGAGCGCCGGCAGGTCGAGCAGCTTCAGCGCATCGTCGGCCGCGAGACGCAGCGCTACGCCGAGGCCGCCACGCAGCAGTTCGACACGCAGATCAAGACGGCGCGCGAGGAAGCAGCCCGGCGCCTGAGCCGTGAGCTGGATCTCGCCGTCGAGCGCTTCGCGCGCGAGGCAGAGGGGGTCCTCACGGAGCGCCTGAACCACGTCAGCGACGCTGCGGCGTCACGGGTCGAGGAGCGCCTCGCCCGCCTGCGCGCGGGCCTGGAGCGCCAGCGCGACGATGCGCTCCAGTCGCTCGAGGATCGCGCCCACCAGGTGGAGGCCAGCCTGCGCGAGCGGCTGCACGAGATCGCGACCGATGCGGAGTCCGAGCGTGCCATCCTGGACGCCCGGCTGCACGAACTGGCCCGCCGTCTAGACGAACTCGCAACGAGAGCGTAATGGTTCTGTTTGGCCCCCAACTTCCAGAGGCAGGGATCGTCTAGAACAACACGAAATGGCGTCCACCATGCCCCAGACACTCGAAAATCCCCAGTCCGAGCGCGAAAAGGTCGAATCGTGGCGGCTCCACGTCCTGATCGAGGCCGGGTATCCCCTGCCGCTGGCCGAGAAGGTCGCCCACTCGGAAGCCGATCTGCACCGGGCTGTCGAGCTCGTCCTCGCGGGCTGCACGTTCGAGACCGCCGCCGAGATCCTGCTCTAGCCCCAACGGTCTCCTAGCTGGTCGCGCGGAGTGCGGCTAGCAGTTCCTGGTGGCGACGTTCTTCGTCGGGCATACCCTCGTCGATCGCCTCCGTGCGAGCGCGCGCGAGCATCATCTGCACGGGCTTGACGATGAAGAAGAAAACGGCAGCTCCGATCGCCGCGAACTGAACCAGATCTGTGAGAAACGCTCCGTAGTGGAAGACGGATCGATGGATTGTGAAGGTGAGGTTACGGAAGTCGGGCTTGCCGATGATCGCGGCAACGATTCGAGCATGGTGGCTCCTCCGATAGCTGGTTGCCCACCGTGACGCTACGGCATCGGTGATTCTCCGTCGACCCGGCCCCGGCAGAAGTTGAGCATCTCCGGGGTTCCGTCTTTCAGGGGGCAGTCAGGCCACGGTCGGCAGGGTTGGCCGGAGTGCGCGAGGCCAAGGTCCCAAACGTCACGGTCTACTTCTGGGCGATCAAGATCCTGAGCACCGCGCTCGGCGAGGCGACCTCCGATTACCTGGTCCACGCGTTCAACCCGTACCTCGCCGTCATCGGCGGCTTCGTCGGGTTCGCCGTCGCGCTGACGATTCAGTTCGCCGCGACGGACTACCGGCCTTCCGTCTACTGGTTCGCGGTCGTGATGGTCGCCGTCTTCGGGACGATGGCCGCCGACGTGCTGCACATCCAGTTTGGCGTGCCGTACGCGGCGTCCGCGGCGGCATTCGCTGTCGTGCTGGCCGTCGTTTTCGGCGCGTGGTACCTGAGCGAGGGAACGCTGTCGGTGAAGAGCATCTCGACCCCGCGGCGCGAGATGTTCTACTGGGCCGCCGTCGTCACGACGTTCGCGATGGGCACGGCGCTCGGCGACCTCGCCGCCTATACCGCCAAGCTCGGGTTCCTCACCGCGGGCGTCCTCTTCGCGGTCATCTTCGCGCTACCCGCTCTCGGCCACCGGTTCCTCGGCCTGAATGCGATCGTCGCGTTCTGGGCTGCCTACATCCTCACGCGGCCGCTCGGCGCGTCGTTCGCGGACTGGACCGGCAAGGCGCGCACGACGGGCGCGCTCGGACTGGGCGACGGCCCGGTGTCGGCCGTACTCGTCGTCGCGATCGTGGCGCTCATCGTGTACCTCGCCGTGACGAAGAAGGATCGCCAGGGCTCGCTCGTGGCGGCGTAGCCGGGCCCTAACGGACGGTTCGCGCCTGCAAGAACACCCAGACCGCCGCGACGGCGGCAGCCCCGAAGATGACGCCGAGCACCCAGTGGCCGCTGGCCAGGAACACCAGGGCCAACAGCACCAGGACGCCTGCGATCAACGCCGCTCGCCGCAGGACGCGCCCGCGTGCGTTGGCTCTCCCGCCGACGCTCATCGAGTGACCTCAGTGTCTGATCTCATGGATGACATCTCAGCACGCCGGGAGGTCGGCGTCCAGCTTGGTGCCGCCGCCGTCACGGGCTTCCTGATTTCGTAGTTGACGCAGTGCGGGCGCCATTGTTCCTACGCCGCAGCGGTTCCCCCCGGATGAACCGTCAGGGCCACTAGCATCGGCTCCGTGAAGGTCGAGGCAACGGAGATCGAAGGGCGGAAGGTCTACTCCGTTCGCGGTTTCAACAGCGGGATCGCGCGCTGGCTGAACAAGTTGCCGACGCTCTGGATCGAGGGCGAGGTGACCGAGCTCCGCCGCCAGGAGCGCTGGGCCTCCGTGTTCTTCACGCTCAAGGATCCCGAGGACGGCGCGACGCTACCGGTGCAGATGCCGCGCGGACAGTTCGATGCGCTCGACCTGAACCTCGGCGAGGGCGAGCGCGTGCACGTCTTCGGCCGCGCGGAGCTGTACGAGCAGCGCGGCGAGCTCCGCGTCAAGGCGCTGACGATCGAGCGTTTCGGGCTCGGCGCGCACCTCGCGGCGCTCGAGCGGCTGAAGAAGAAGCTCGCCGCCGAGGGGCTTTTCGCCGCCGACAAGAAGCGCGCGCTCCCGCGCTACCCGCGCCTGATCGGGCTCGTCACCGGCAACGACGCGGCAGCGAAGCGCGACGTGCTGACGCACATCGTGCAGCGCTTCCCGCCGGCCAACATTGTCGTCGCGGAGACCTACGTCCAAGGCCCGCGCGCCGCCGTCTCGATCGCGACCGCGATCGCCGACCTCTGCCGGCGCGGCGCCGACGTGATCGTGCTCGCACGCGGCGGCGGCAGCTTAGAAGTCCTCCTCCCCTTTTCCGACGAGCGCGTCGTGCGCGCGGTCGCCGACTGCCCGGTGCCGATCGTGTCCGCAGTCGGGCACGAGCAGGACACGCCGCTCTGCGATCTCGCCGCCGACGTGCGCGCATCCACGCCGACGGCAGCCGCTCGCCTCGTCGTGCCCGACATCGCCGAGCTGCGCGCACGGCTCGTCCGCTCCCGCAACGGCCTCCACCTCGGCGCCCGCCGGGCTGCCGAGCGTCACGTTCAGCGACTCGCGGCGACGCACGAGCGGCTGCGCCGAGCGCCGCTCCTCACCCTCGAACGCCGCCGCGCACGCCTCGACAACGCGCATGCGCGCCTCGGTGCGCTCAGCCCGATCGCAACGCTCGAGCGCGGCTACGCGATCGTCCGGCGGGGCGACGAGGTCGTGCGCGCGGCGGATCAGGTCGCCCCCGGGGACGCGATCGCGGTCCGGGTCGCGGACGGCACTTTCGGTGCGACGGTCGAATGACGTTCGAGGAGGCGCAGAAGGAACTGGAGCAGATCGTCGAGCGGCTCGAGCGCGGCGACGCGGGCGTTGACGAGCTGACGAAGCTCTGGGAACGGGGTGAGGAGCTCTACAAGATCTGCGCCGAGAAGCTCGAA
>JAOPYY010000154.1 GCA_025964395.1 Actinomycetes bacterium
AAAGTAGCTGCGATTTGCAAACCGTGAGGCGGCTCGGAGGACGACCGGCAGCACGAGCATCAACACGACGAGGACGATGCCGAAGAAGAACGTCGTCGGTCCCGCCTGCTTCGTGTCGACGTTCGGAATCAGGCCCACGATGTCGGGCAGGAACTGGATCAGCAGCGCGCCGAACACCGCGCCCCAGATCGAGCCGAAGAACCCGACGACGGCGCCGACGAGCAGATAGAGCGAAAGCTGGATCGGGAATGTGTCGGGCGCCACGTACGCGACGTTGATCGCAAACAGCGCGCCCGCGACACCGGCGAATGCCGCCGAGACACCGAAGGCGAGCACCTTGTACTTCGCGCGGTTGACGCCGGACGCGGTCGCCGCAAGCTCGCTGTCGCGGATCGCGCGCAACGACCGTCCGAAGCGCGAGTCGAGCAGCCACCACGCGATCAGGAAGATGACGCCGCCGATCGTCCACGTCAGCGCATACAGCCACTGATTGTTCGTCAGCCCCCAGATTCCGACGCCGTGGCCAGTCTGCGTCGGCTTGCCGAAGAGCGTGATCCCGGTCGAGCCGCCGGTGAAGTGGTCGAACTTCTTGAGCACCGTGGGCAGGACGACCGCGATGCCGAAGGTCGCGAGCGCGAGGTAGAGCCCCGAGAGCCGAAGCGCCGGCACGCCGGCGAGCAGGCCGATCACGCCCGCCACTCCGGCGGCGATCGGGATCGTCCAGAGGTCACGCACACCGTGGTTCGCCATCAGGATCGCGGTCGTGTACGCGCCGACGGCCATGAAGGCGCCGTGTCCCAATGAGATCTGCCCGCTGAGGCCCGTGAGCACGTCGAGTCCGAGGATCGCGATGAAGTACGCGCCGACGGTCGCGAGCTGCACCGTGCGGAAGTCGGTCAGCACGAACGGCAGCACGATCAGCGCGAGCACCCCGACCCCGAATGCGATCAGCTTGACCCTCACGCGCGCCTCAATGCTGTGCGGCCGAAGAGGCCGGACGGACGCACGAGCAACACGCCGAGGATCACGGCGAGCGCCGTTGCGAGCCGCAGCTCGCCGCCGATCCAGTGCACATACGTCCCGACGAGGTTCAGCAGCACGCCGAGCAGCAGACCGCCGACGACGGCGCCGATCGGCGAGTCCATCCCGCCGAGCACGGCCGCGGCGAACGCGTAGAGGAGCACCGTCTGCATCATGTTCGGCTCGAGGAAGAGCGACGGCGCGGCCATCACGCCGGCGACAGCACCGAGCACCGCCGCGAGCCCCCAGCCAAGCGCGAGCATTGCGGCGACGCGGATCCCGACCAGACGCGACTCGACGGGATTGACGGCGGCGGCACGCAGTCCGAGCCCGACGCGTGTCTTCGCGAACAGCAGCCACATCAACGCGACGGCAATGAGCGCGACGGCGATCACCCCGAGATCCTGCTTCGAGAACGCAACGCCGCCCACGCGGATCGGGGCGGTCGAGAACGGCCCGTGGAACTGCTTCGCAGCACCGCCCCAGATCCACGTGTCGAGGCCGTTGAAGGCGATCAGCAGCCCGATCGTCAGGATCACGATCCCGAGCAGCGGGCCGTTCTGGATCGGCCGGATCACGACCGCCTGGAGCGTCACACCCCCGGCGAACGAGAGCAGCAGCGTGGCGCCGAAGGCGGGCCAGAACGACCACCCGTGATCGACGAGCGTCCAGCAGACGAACGCCGAGAGCGTCGCCATCTCGCCCTGCGCGAAGTTGATCACGCCGGTCGAGCGGTGGATCAGCACGATCGCCAGCGCGAGCAGGCCGTAGATGCCGCCGCTGGCGAGCCCGCTGACGATCTGTTGGATGAAGTTCGTCATCTAGTAGCCCAGGTAGCTCCGCCGCACAGATTCGTTCTGGCGCAGGTCGGCGGCCTCACCGCCGAGCACAACTCGGCCGGTCTCGAGCACGTAGGCGTGCTTCGCATGCGACAGCGCGAGCATTGCGTTCTGCTCGACGACAACGATCGTCGTCCCGGTCTCGTGCATCTGGCCAAGCACGCCGAAGATCTCCCGCGCAACGAGCGGTGCGAGCCCGAGTGACGGCTCGTCGAGGAGCAGGAGGCGCGGCTTCGCCATCATCGCGCGGCCGAGTGCGAGCATCTGCTGCTCGCCACCCGAGAGCAGGCCCGCCTGCTGGGTGCGACGCTCGTAGAGGCGCGGGAAGAACTCGAAGACGTGCGCGAGATCGCGCGGCGATGCGTTGCCGTGCACCCACGCGCCGAGGCGCAGATTGTCGAGCACCGACAGCGTCGCAAAGGTGCCGCGGCCTTCGGGCACGTGCGCGACGCCCTTGCGCGCCATCGCCTCTGGTGTGCGACGAAACACCTTGCTCCCGTCGAGCATGACGTCGCCACTCGTCTTCACGGTGCCGGAGATCGCGCGCAGCGTCGTCGTCTTCCCGGCGCCGTTCGCGCCGAGCAACGCGACGAAGTCGCCGTCGTCGACGGTCAGCGAGACGCCATGGAGCGCGCGGATCTCGCCGTAGCGCGCCTCGACGTCGCGCAGCTCAAGCAGCGACAAGCCGCTCCCGAAGCCGGTCGACCTGCTCGTCCGTGAGCCCAGCCGCGCGCAGATAGGAGACGACGTCGCCGTAGCGGCGCTCGATTTCCTGGACGACACGCGTCATCGCCTCGGCCGGCGTGTGCTGAAGCTTCTCGCGTTTCGCCCGCTCCTCGTCGTCCACCGCCTCGTGCAGCCAGACCTCCCAGCTCGAGCGCAGGTTCTCGGCGGTCAGCGCATAGTCGGCGCCGATCGTCGCGTGATCCACACCAGCGAGGCGCAGCAGTACGGCGGCGACGAGCCCGGTGCGGTCCTTCCCGGCGAAGCAGTGGACGACGACGGTGCCGTCGGCGTCGGCGATCGCCGCAAACGCCGCACCGAAGCGCTCGCGGTAGCGCTCGAGGAAATCGACATACGACCAGGCGTAGTGGTCGGCGATGTCGTTGGCGGCGAGATGCGCGTCGAGCTCCTTCACGTACTCCGGGTCGTTGGCGACGCCGAGCACCGACACGTTCACGACGTCGATGTCGACGTCGCGCGGCGGGTCCTCGGCAAGCTCCTCGGGGAAGCGCAGGTCGACGATACGCCGCACGCCGTGCTCGGCGAGCGCGCGCCAGCCCTCGTCGGTCAGCCTGCGAACGTTGTCGGCGCGAACGACCCCGCCGAGCCGCGTACGTCGGCCGTCCTCGGTGGGAAGACCGCCGAGGTCGCGAACGTTGACACAGCCTTCCCAGGTGAGTGACGTCACGCGGCGGATTCGGCGCCGAGGTACGCCTCGATCACCGCCGGGTTCCGCTGAACCTCGTCCGGTGTCCCCTCCGCGATCTTGCGGCCGAAGTCGAGGACGTGGATGCGCTCTGCGATGCCCATCACGAGCCCCATGTGATGCTCGACGAGCAGCACGGTGAGGTCGAAGTCCTCGCGCAGCTTGCGGATGAACGTGCCGAGCTCGGAGACCTCTTCGTGGTTCAGGCCGCCGGCAGGCTCGTCGAGCAGCAGCAGCTTCGGCTCGGCGACGAGCGCACGCGCGAGCTCGACGCGCTTCAGCGTCCCGAACGGGAGGCCGGCGGCGGGACGGCGTGCGACGTTCGCGATCCCGACGTAGTCAAGGATCTCGAGCGCGCGGCCGCGCGCGGCGCTGCCGCGGAACGGCTTCGTGCGCGTGTGCGCGCCGACGAGGACGTTGTCGAGGACGCTCATCGTCCGGAAGAGCTCGACGTTCTGGAAGGTGCGCGCGATGCCGCGGCGCACGATCCGGTGCGGCGGCGTGCGCAGGAGGCTCTTGCCGCCGAGCTCCAGCTCGCCACTGTCGGGACGGTAGAGGCGCGTGATCACGTTGAAGAGGGTCGTCTTGCCCGCCCCGTTCGGGCCGATCAGCCCGACGATCTGCCCCGCCTCGACGTCGAGGGAGACGTCGTCGATCGCGACGATGCCGCCGAAGCGGCGGGTGACGTTGCGGATCGCGAGCAGCGCCATCAGGGGCAGCTTATAAGGCCGCCGGATCCGTCACCGGCAGAGCGCAAACAAAGCGCTCGCAGACGTAGACCGCAGCCTTGCCGTCGACCTCCGAGCGACCCGCGAGGAGCGGGACGTCGTCGGTCGGGCCGAAGGCGATCACGTCGGTCTCCGCCGCGCTCTCGACCGCGGCCTGCGCGACCGGCGCGTCGCGTGGGCCGGCGATCGCGAGCTCGCGGTGCGGCGCAAGGTGCTGGTGCAGCGCGACGAGCAGCCAGCCGAAGGCCGACGGCGCCCGCGTCAGGGAATCGCGGACGATCCGGAGCACGGAGACCCCGCGGCGCTCGAGCTCGTCGTCGCCCCAGATGCGAGCAAGCCGCAGGAGGACGTAGGCGATCATCGCGTTCCCGCTCGGCGTCGGATGGTCGTCGAGCTCCTTCTTGCGCGCAATCAATTGTTCGCCGTCGCGTGGGGTTTGAAAAAATCCAGCCTGGAAGAAGCCGTCGCCCGTCTGTTCGTCTGCGAAGAAATCGATCGCGATAGTCGCCACTCGGTGTGCTTCCTTCAGCCAGCGCGGGTCGCCGGTCGCGACGTGCAGCTCCATCAGCCCGTACGCGACGTCGGCGTAGTCCTCGAGGTAACCGGTTCCCTTCCCGATGCCGTCGCGCCACGTGCGGTGCAGCCGCCCTTCGGAAGTGGACAGCGGCCCGAGCAGGAACTCGGCGAGCTGCACGGCGGCGTCAACGCGGTCGCCCTGCGCGAGCGCAGCGAGCATCAGGCCGTTCCACGAGGCGATCGCCTTGTCGTCGCGCAGCGGCTGCTTGCGCTCGGCGCGCTGGGCGAGCAGGCGCGCACGCGTTGCGTCGTCGAGCTCGCCGCGAAGGACGAAACGGCCGTGCTCGAACGGCTGGAAGAGCTCCTCCGGCGCCCCCTCGCCGGGCGCCCACGTGAACGTCAGCCCTTCGACGCCGTCCGTGTCGGCGTCCTGCGCCGAGGCAAACCCGCCGCCCTCGAGCGCGAGCTCGCGCAGGACGTAGTCGATCGTCTGGTCGGCGACGAGGCGGTAGCGCTCGTCGCCGAACCTCTTGGCCGCGTGCAAGTAGACGGAGGCGAGTAACGCGTTGTCGTAGAGCATCTTCTCGAAGTGCGGCACGAGCCAGCGCTCGTCGACGGAGTAGCGGTGGAAGCCGCCGCCGACCAGGTCATACATACCGCCGAGCGCCATGCGGTCGAGCGTGCGGCGCGTCATCTCCTCCTCGCCGCGGCGCAACAGGAACTCGAGCACCGGCGCGGGCGGGAACTTGGGCGCGCGGCCAAACCCACCCCACTCCGGGTCGAAGCTCTCGCGCAGCTTGTCCTGCGCCTCGTCGAGCAGCTCCTCGGTCAGCGGGTCGGTCGACTGCTGCAGGAGCGCGCCGGAGCGGATGTGTTCCACGAGCTTCACGCCGGAGCGGTCGATCTCCTCGCGCTGCTCCTTCCACGCCTCCGAGAGCGCGAGCAGCACCTGCTTGAACGACGGCAGCCCGTGCCGCGGCTCCGGCGGGAAGTACGTGCCGCCGAAGAACGGCTCGCCCGTCGGCTTGAGGAACACCGTCATCGGCCACCCGCCCTGACCGGTCAGCGCGACGACCGCGTCCATGTAGATCGAGTCGAGGTCGGGACGCTCCTCGCGGTCGACCTTGATGCTGACAAAGTTGTCGTTCATCACGCGCGCGGTCAGTGGATCCTCGAAGGACTCGCGTTCCATCACGTGACACCAGTGGCAGGCGGCATAACCGATCGAGAGCAGGATCGGCTTGTCCTCACCACGGGCCAGCGCGAGCGCCTCGTCGTCCCACGGCTGCCAGTCGACCGGGTTGTGCGCATGCTGCTGGAGGTACGGCGACGTCTCTTGGGCGAGGCGATTCATCCCGGTAGCGTAGGCGCGATGAGCACTCTGCCCGGGGGGACGGTCACGTTCGTGTTCACCGATATCGAGGGGTCGACGCGGCTCTTGCAGGAGCTCGGCGACGACTTCGCCGAGGTCGCGCGGGAGCACCGCCGCATCGTCCGCGACGCGTTCGGGACGCGCGCCGGGACGGAGATCGACACGCAGGGCGACTCGTTCTTCTTCTCGTTTCCTCGCGCGCGCGACGCCGCCGCGGCGGCGGTCGATGCCCAGCGCGCGCTCCGGGATCACGCATGGCCCGGCGGCGCCGAGGTGCGCGTACGGATGGGGCTGCACACGGGTGAGCCGAATGTCGGCGAGGAGGGATACCTCGGGATCGATGTCGTGCGCGCGGCGCGGATCTCGGCGGCGGGCCACGGTGGCCAGATCCTCGTCTCGGAGACGACGCGCGCGCTGCTTGGGAACCAGCTGCCCGACGGCGTCCAGGTGCACGATCTCGGCACGCAGAACCTCAAGGACATCCAGCATGAGCACATCTACGAGCTGTCCGTCGACGGCGCGCCCGCAGGGACCAAGCCGTTGAAGACGGCAGGCACGCTCGACTCGCGCCTCGATGAGCGGATCGACGCCTACGTCGAACGCCAGCTCGAGCGGGTATTCAGCGGCGACCTGACGACGCCGACCCGCGCAGTCGCCGGCGGGCTCGCGGCGCTCGGGGTCCTGCTCGCGTTCTTCATCATCCTGCTGGTGGCGCTGAAGCTGATCTTCTTCTGATGCGGCGCTACGAGGACTTCACAGTCGGCGACGTCTACCGCTCCGCGGTGGGCCGCACCGTGACGGAGACCGACAACCTCATGTTCACGATGCTCTCGCTGAACACAAACGAGCTGCACTTCAACGAGGAGGCGGCGAAGGAGACGGAATGGGGCCGCATCCTCGTCAACTCGACGTTCACGCTCGCGCTGGTGCTGGGGCTCTCGGTCGCCGACACCTCGCAGGCCGGCGCGGTCAACCTCGGCTGGACGGAGATCCGCCTCCCCCACCCGGTCTTCATCGGCGACACGATCTGGACGGAGACGGAGGTGACGTCCGTGCGTGAGTCGGAGTCGAGGCCGACGCACGGCATCGTCGGCGTGCGGACGCGCGGCATCAACCAGCGCCGCGACGTCGTGTGCGAGTTCGCGCGCTCGTTCCTGATC
>JAOPYY010000260.1 GCA_025964395.1 Actinomycetes bacterium
CGTTCACGTCGGCGATGTATCCCGACGGTGGCCTCGAGTCGACAATCCTCGCGCTCAACAACGTCTTCTACCACTGGGGTTGCGTGCTCGTCCCGCCGGGGTTCACCGATCCCGTCGTCGGCGAGGCCGGCGGCAATCCATACGGCACGGCGTTCCCATCGGGCAGCGGCCGTCCAACCGATGCGGTGATCGCGGCCGCGCGATACCAGGGGCGGCGGCTCACGCATTTCACCGACATCCTCACGTCGGCGAGGCTGCCGGAACGGGAGGGTGCGCCGGCCTGAGCTACGCGCCTGCTGCCATAGTTGCTCGGTGCTGCTGTACAACAGTCAGGTTTCGGGCAACTGTTACAAGGTGCGACTGCTGCTCGCGCATCTCGACGTGAAGTACGAGCGGCAAGAGCTCTCCGTCGCAGACCGCTCAAACCGCCCGGACATCCTCGGCGGTCTCAATCCTGCGCTGCGCGTCCCCACGCTCGTGCTCGACGACGGGCGCTCGCTGGGTGAGTCCGGCGCGATCATCTGGTTCTTCGGCGAGGGGACGCGTTTCGTCCCCGACGATCCGTACGAGCGCGCACAGGTGCTGCAGTGGATGTTCTTCGAGCAGTACGACCACGAGCCGGCGATTGCGGTCGTGCGCTTCTGGCTCGCCTACTCGGGGCGCCCGCGCGAGGAATTCGCAGATCGTCTCGACGAGCGGCTCGCGGCGGGTTATCGCGCGCTCGATGGGATGGAGCGCCACCTCGACGGACGTTCGTGGCTCGTCGGCGACGGCATGACGCTCGCCGACATCGCGTTGTATGCATACACACACGTCGCCGCCGAGGGTGGCTTCGAGCTCGACCGCTATCCGGCGATCGTCGCGTGGCTCGAGCGTGTCGCGAGCGAACCGGGGCACGTCGCCATCGACGCATGACCCTGACGGCCACGAGATCGCGGTTGGCCGGCCCGCTCTAGTGAATGGTCAGCGCAGCGCCGACGACTGGGCCGGCGCGCACGCGCATCTGCGTCCCGCGCACGAGCGTGCCGTTCCAGCGGAAGTAGCCCGCCGGGCCGGCGTCCACGGTCGCGAGTGTCTGCCAGCGTGAGCCGACCAGGCGCTCGATCTGCGTGGTCGATCCGTCGGACGGCGCCCGTAACTGACCCCAGAGTGCGGAGCTCGAGATCTGGGCGAGCGGCAGCTGAAAGGCGGCATAGGCAGGCTTGACGGCGTTCGTCACCGTGACGAGCCCGCTCTGGAAGCGCGAGAGATTCGGCTCGTCGCGATAGAGGAAGTGGATCAGCAGGTCGACCTTTGGTGTGCGGTACGCCACGTACGCTCCTTCGCCGATGTAGCGCGCTTGCAATGCGAGCGACACGCCGAGCAGACGGTCGGGCGGATTGCTCTGGTAGCCGTACTCGGTCAGCCAGATCCGCGCCTTGGGCCAGTCATGCCCCACGAGGGTTACGAGCCTCCCGATCGTGGCCATCGTGATCGTCGTGCAGTGGCTGCAGCCACCGGTCAGCGGTGTCTCGCGCTTCGGGTCCAGTGGGTACGGGTTGTGCGCGTACGCGTCGAGGCTCGCATGTGCGGCGTGCATACCCGCGATCCACGCGACCGGTGAGACGCCGCCGGTCACACCACGCGGGGCGGTCGCACCACCTGCGATCTGCGCGCCTCGGATCACGCTGTGGATCGCGGTGTACGCGGGGTTGAGCAGGCGAATCGTGTACATCGTCGGTGTCGTCGGCCGCAGCCAGCGCTCCTGATTCGGCTCGTTCCAGATCACCCAGCGACGCACCCACGAATACTGGTGCGCAGCCGCCGTCGCGAACGCGCCGAACGTCGCACTGCTTGAAGGCACGTAGTTGGATGCCTTGCCGCCGTTCGCCCACGCGGGTGTGCCGACGAGCTGCAGAACGACTTCGATGCCGTGCTGCTTCAGGCCGTCCAGGACGGGGTCTGCCGCGCTCCAGTTGTAGGCGGCGTCAGACGGGTCGGCCGGCACCGTTGGACGCGTGTGCGCGATCTGATCCCAGCGGAGGGTGAACCGCACGACGCGCACGCCGAGGGCGTCGAGCTTGGCGAGGCGCTGGTCGAGCGTGCCGGACCCGTTCGTCAGCCAGGCGTCGTCGGTCAACCCGTACTTGACTCCCGGTGCCGCCGACGCGTGCGGGGCCGCCGCGAGCGTGAACACGATCGCGGCCAGGAGCAGAGGTATGCGGCACTGCATCAGTGGAGGTTGCGCGTGTGGCGGCGAAGTCAAACCCGTCGGCCGCACCTTTCACAGTTTCGTGACAGTCGCGTTTCCCACACGTTGCAGTTGCAGGGCTACGGTCGATGCATGACCAGAACCGCAACACCGTGGGGCCCGGCGACGCTCGTCGAGCAGCTTCGGCTCCCCCAACAGGCAGGCGACAAACGCTTCGCGTCCGTCGTCGAGCTGCTCGAGAACGATCGTGGCGAACGCCTCGTGCGCTTCGCCTACTCCACCGACGGGACGACCCGGCGCGGTCCCGTCACCCTGCGCGAGCGCGACGTCGCGCGCTTGCGCAAGGAGCTCACGAAGAAGCCGGCGCTCGCGGAAGCGCTCGGCGAGGCCTTCGACTCCGATGCTTTGAAGAGCGGTGGCGCCTAGACGGCGGCGGTGAGCGACGACCGAGCAGCGTCGACCAGCGACCCGAGGATCAACGCTCCGTCGTCGGAGCCGAGCAGTGAGTCGACCGCGTGCTCCGGGTGCGGCATCAGCCCGAACACGTTGCCGTCGGCGCTAAGGACGCCGGCCACGTCGGCGACGGCTCCGTTCGGGTTCGCACCGGGTGCGTAGCGGAGCATGAGCTGCCCGTTCGCCTCGAGCTCCCCGAGCAGCGCGTCGTCGGCGAACCAGCATCCGTCGCCGTGCTTGACGGGGATCGTCAGCGCTTGCCCTTCGACACAGCGCGAGGTGAAGGGCGTGTCCGTCCGCTCGACGCGGAGCGGCACGTCGCGGCAGACGAACGACAGCGACGCGTTGGGGCGCAGTACGCCCGGGAGCAGGCCGGCCTCGGTGAGGATCTGGAAGCCGTTGCAGATGCCAAGCACGAGGCCGCCGTCGGCCGCGAACGCCTCGACCGCGCGGAGCACGGGTGAGAACCGCGCGATCGCGCCGCACCGAAGGTAGTCGCCATACGAGAACCCGCCGGGGAGGACGACCGCTGCCGTCTCACGGGGAAGCTCCTCGTTCGTGTGCCAGATGCGGGGGGCCTCGGCGCCGAGGCGCTCGAGTGCGAGCTGCGCGTCACGGTCGTCGTTCGAGCCCGGCCAGACCACAACCGGGATGACCGGGCGCGGCTCGCTCACGCGTGCTCCAGTTCGATCTCGTAACTCTCGATCAGAGGGTTCGTCAGCAGCTGCTCGCACATCCGTTCGAGCTGGGCGAGCGCCTCCGCCTTGTCGTCGGTGGCGAGGTCGACGTCGACGAGGCGGCCGATCCGCGCGTCGCTGACCTTGAAGCCAAGATGGCGAAGCGAGCTCTCGACGGCCTGGCCCTGCGGGTCGAGGATCCCCGGCTTCGGCCGGACGAGCACGGTCGCCCTCATCGGAGCACCACGCTCGGATCTGCGAGGTAGTCGTCGAAGCCGATCCCAGTCAGGCGCTCGAACGCCTCGACGTAGCGGGCACGTGTGCCCGTGACGACCGCATCCGGCAGCTCGGGGCCTGGAGCCGTCTTGTCCCAACCGAGCGACTCGCAATAGTCGCGCACGAACTGCTTGTCATACGACGGCGGGGTGCCGCCGGGCCGGTACTCGTCCGCCGGCCAGAAGCGTGACGAGTCGGGCGTGAACGCCTCGTCGCCGAGCACGAGCTGGCCCCGGTCGTCGAGCCCGAACTCGAGTTTCGTGTCGGCGAGGATGATCCCGCGTTCGCGCGCGTAGTCCGAGACGAAGGAGTAGAGGGCGAGAGCGACGGCCTCGACCTCGTCGAACCGCTGCTCGCCGACGAGCTCGATCGCGGCAGTACGGTCGATGTTCTCGTCGTGCCCGGTCTCCGCCTTCGTTGCGGGCGTGAAGATCGGTCGCGGCAGCTGCTGCGACTCGGTCAGCCCCTCGGGCAGCTTGTGGCCGCAGACCTCACCCGTGGCGAGGTAGTCCTTCCAGCCCGAGCCGGCCAGGTAGCCGCGCACGACGCACTCGATCGGCAGCATCTTCAGCTTGCGGCACTCGGTCGAGCGTCCGTCCCCGCGCAGCGCGAGCAGGTGGTTCGGCACGAGATCGCTCGTGCGTGCGAACCAGAATCCCGACACGCCGGTAAGTACGCGGCCCTTGTCCGGGATCTCGGTGGGGAGGATGACGTCGAACGTCGAGATTCGGTCGCTCGCGACGAGCAGCAGGCGCTCCTCGTCGATCGCGTACAGCTCGCGGACTTTTCCGCTGCCGACGTGCGTCGCTTCAGACATGGACGGGTTCCTCCTTCGGAACGAGGCGTCGGACACGGTCAAAGGTGGTGTCGAGGTGGGCGATGGTCGCGTTCAGATCGAAAACGTCAGCGAGCGCAGCCTCGTCGAGGTGCGCCGTGATCTCCTCGTCGGCGCGGACGAGCTCGGCGAAGTCGCGCTCTTCGTCCCAGGCGCGCATCGCATTGCGCTGCACGAGGCGATAGGCGTCGGCGCGCTCCTGGCCGCTCTCGATCAGCGCGAGCAGCAGACGATGCGAGAAGAACAGTCCGTGCGACGCCCAGAGGTTACGCTCCATGCGCTCCGGATAGATGACGAGGCCGTCCACGATCCAGGTGAACCGGTCGAGCACGTAGTCGACGGCGAGGAACGCGTCCGGAATCACTACGCGCTCCGCCGACGAGTGCGAGATGTCGCGCTCGTGCCAGAGCGGCACGTTCTCCAGGCCGACGATCGCGGCAGCACGCACGACGCGCGCGAGGCCTGAGATCCGCTCGGCGACCTTCGGATTGCGTTTGTGCGGCATGGCCGACGAGCCCTTCATGCCGGCGGCGAACGGCTCTTCGACCTCGCGCACCTCGGTCCGCGCGAGGTGGCGGATCTCCGTCGCAAAGCGGTCAAGCGACGTCGCGCACAGCGCGAGCGCCGAGAGCAGCTCTGCATGACGGTCGCGTGCGATCACTTGCGTCGACACCGGGTCGGGCTCGAGTCCGAGGCGCTCGCACGCGATGCGCTCCACCTCGGGATCGATCGCGGCGTACGTCCCGACGGTCCCGGACAGCTGGCCGACGCGGCACTGCTCGAGTGCGCGCTCGAGCCGCGAGCGGGAGCGATCGAGCTCGAACGCCCAACCGGCGAGCTTCCAGCCGAACGTCGTCGGTTCCGCATGGATGCCGTGCGAGCGGCCGATGCACACCGTCCGCCGGTGCTCCTCCGCCCGTCGAATGACGGCGGCAAGCGCGCGGTCGATGCCACGCAGCACGAGCTCGCCCGCGTCGCGCAGCTGCAGCGCGAGCGCGGTGTCGACGACGTCCGAGGATGTCAGCCCGTAATGCACCCACCGCCCCTCCGGCCCGAGCTGCTCGGCGACCGCATCGACGAACGCCGCCAGGTCATGGTCGGTCGTCTGCTCGATCTCGGCCACGCGCTCAGGCGTCGGAGTCACGGCATGCGCGCGGATTGCTGCGACGTCCTCGGCGGGGATCGATCCGATCTCCGCCCACCCGTCGAGCGCCGCCAGCTCCAC
>JAOPYY010000056.1 GCA_025964395.1 Actinomycetes bacterium
TCGTGCTTGATGCCCGTGTCGCCGGCTACTTCGCCGTGCTTCAGGTACATCCGGTTCTCCTTGTCCTCGCGGACGAAGTCGAACGCGCCGTCGTTGTAGATGTTGCAGTTCTGGTAGATCTCGACGAAGGACGCGCCCTTGTGCGCGGCCGCTCGGCGCAACACCTCCGTGAGGCCCGGCTTGTCCGTATCGAGGGCGCGCGCGACGAACGTTGCGTCCGCGCCCAGCGCCAGGCTCAGCGGATTGAACGGATAGTCCACGCTGCCCATCGGCGTCGAGCCCGTGACCTTTCCTTGCTCGCTCGTCGGCGAGTACTGGCCCTTCGTCAAACCGTAGATCTGGTTGTTCAGCATCAGGATCGTGATGTTCACGTTGCGGCGCAGCGCATGGATCAGATGGTTGCCGCCGATCGACAGCGCATCGCCGTCGCCGCTGACGACCCACACCGACAGGTCAGGGCGCGAGACCGCGAGGCCCGTCGCGATCGCCGGCGCGCGGCCGTGGATCGAGTGCATGCCGTACGTCTGCATGTAGTACGGGAACCGCGCCGCGCAGCCGATGCCGGAGACGAAGACCATCTTTTCGCGGTCGATGCCGAGCTCTGGCATGAAGCTCTGCACCGCGGCGAGGATCGCGTAGTCGCCGCAGCCCGGGCACCAGCGGACCTCCTGGTCGGATTTGAAGTCCTTTGCGGTGAGTTTCAGTTCACTGGTCACGCGTTCCTCCGATGCGGAACTCTCGAATCTGGTTCGCCCACCAACGGGACCGGAGCGCGGCCGGTGGTTGGGCGAATCAGGTTCGAAACAATCACTTGGCCTCCTCCAGCGTGCGGCGCATCAGCATCTGCTGGCCGGTGCGGTCGGTCGAATGCGCCAGCGCGAGGAAGCGGCGCGCGCGGTCGGCGCGCAGGGTCTTCACACGCTCGCCGTCGCGTTCGATGAAGACCGTGCCCTTGGGGGTGGCTTTGAACGAGAAGCTCACAGCAGCGCCTCGATCGCGTCGTGGATCTCGCCGGCCTTGAACGGCTTGCCGGTCACGCGGTTGTAGCCGACTGCGTCGACCAGATATCTGGCGCGCACGAGCTGCAGCAGCTGGCCGAGGTTCATTTCCGGGATCAGTACGCGGTCATAAGAATTGAGCACGTCGCCGAGGTTCGCGGGGAACGGGTTCAGCCAGCGCAGGTGCGCATGCGCGACCTTGCTGCCATTCGCACGCGCGCGGCGCACGCCGGCGTGTACCGGGCCGTACGTGCCGCCCCACGAGAGCACGAGCACGTCGGCGCCCTCCTGGTGGTCGACTTCCTGGTCCGGAACCTTCACGCCGGCGACCTTCTGCGCGCGCAGCTGCGTCATCAGGTCGTGGTTATCGGCGTCGTAGGAGATCGCACCCGTGATGTTCGCCTTCTCCAGGCCGCCGATGCGATGCTCGAGCCCCTTCGTGCCGGGGATCGCCCACGGGCGCGCCAGCGTGTCCGCGTCGCGCGCGTACGGCTGGAACCCTTCGGCGCCCTCCTGCACGAACTCGACGTCGATCTTCGGGAGCGACGCGACGTCCGGCACGAGCCACGGCTCCGCGCCGTTCGCGAGGTACGCGTCGCTCAACAAGTAGACGGGCGTGCGATAGGTGAGCGCGATGCGCGCCGCTTCGATCGCCGCGTAGAAGCAGTCGCCCGGCGTCGCGCACGCGAGAACCGGTACCGGCGATTCGCCGTTGCGGCCATGCAGCACCATCAGCAGGTCGGTCTGCTCGGGCTTTGTCGGCATGCCGGTCGACGGACCGGCCCGCTGCACGTCGACGATCAGGAGCGGGAGCTCGAGCGTGATCGCGAGCCCGACCGTCTCCGACTTCAAGACGACGCCGGGGCCGGCGGAGGTCGTCACGCCGAGCGCGCCGCCGAAGGCCGCGCCAAGAGCTGCGCCGACCGCCGCGATTTCATCTTCTGCTTGAAAGGTGCGCACGCCGAACGCCTTGTGCTTCGCGAGCTCCTCGAGGATCGACGACGCCGGCGTGATCGGGTACGCGCCGAGGAACAGGTCGAGGCCGCTCAACTTCGACGCGGCGAGCAGTCCCCACGAGAGCGCGGTGTTGCCGGTGATCTGCCGGTACGTGCCCGGCGGCAGCTTCGCCGCCTTCACCTCGTACTGCACCGCGAACGCCTCGGACGTCTCGCCGAAGGCGTAGCCGGTGTTGAACGCCTTCAGGTTCGCCGCGGCGATCTCCGGGCGCTTCGCAAACTTCTTCTCGATGTACGAGGTCGTCGACTCGGTCGGGCGCCCGTACAGCCACGACATCAGCCCGAGCGCGAACATGTTCTTGGCGCGCTCGGCCTCGCGCGCGGTCACGCCCTCGATGTCCTTGAGTGCGCCGACGGTCATCGCCGTCAGCTGCACCGCGTGCACCTGGAAGTCGGCGAGCGAACCGTCCCCGATCGGGTTCGACTCGTAACCGGCCTTCTTCAGGTTGCGGTCGGTGAACGCGTCCGTGTCGACGATCAGCGTCCCGCCCTTCGGCAGGTCGCCCACGTTCGTCTTCAGCGCGGCCGGGTTCATCGCGACGAGCACGTCGGGGCGGTCGCCAGGCGTGAGGATGTCGTGGTCGGCGAAATGAAGCTGGAAGCCTGAGACGCCCGGCAGCGAGCCGGCAGGCGCGCGGATCTCGGCGGGGAAGTCCGGGAACGTCGCCAGGTCGTTGCCCGTCATCGCCGTCTCGGTCGTGAAGCGGCCACCCGTGAGCTGCATGCCATCGCCGGAATCTCCGGCGAACCGGATGACGACCGATTCGAGCTGTTCGACCGGCTTGGCCACTACGGATTCGACACTAGCACCGTGCGGCGCTCCCGCCTCAGCGGTCGTCCCGGCGGACACTCGCAGCGAGCGCAGTGACTCCGAAAAAACCGGCGTACGCAAGCATCAGGAAGCCGCAGAAGGCGATCACGAATCCGATCAGCTGCGGGTTACCGAGCGGATCGGCAATCCGCTCGCTGGTCACGTTCCAGAGGAGGTGCGGCCGCTTGAACGCATCCCAGCTGTTGAAGCGTAGGACACGGCCGAGATAGATCCCGATGCTGGCGAAGAACAGCGCGCCGAGCGCCGTCACCCAGCCGAGCATCGCGCCCGCGGCCCGCGTCACGACGAGCTGGACGAGCAGCAGCGATGCGAACCCGAGCGCCAGGCCCGTGAAGGCGAACGATCCGATCAGGACCGTGTCGTACAGCCGGTGGGCCGGACCGAGGTGGATGAAGTCCGTGAGGAGGTACGGCGCGTTGGGCAGGAAGAGCAGCCACGCCGCGCCGACCACCAGGAGCTCGAGCGCCGAACGCCGCCGCTTATAGGAGGCCACGAGCAGCATCGCGAGCACGAGCGGGATCCACGCGAGCGTCAGGTTCCAGACGAGATAACCGTGGCCCGCCGCGCCGAATTCGTGCTTCCGGATCACCAGCAGGAACACGCACCACGCAGACGCAGCGAGGAGCGCAACCAGCGGCAGAATCACGCGAGAGCGCATCCTTCCAAGGTAGCGCTGCTCTACGGCAAGGCAGCCTTACCTTTGAAAAAACAGCGGGGCGGCCGTGGCCACCCCGCGTTCCAAGCAAGGGAATGTGTCGGCTACGCGGCGACGAGCTCTTGCTCGGCGCGGAGCCAGTTCTCGACGGGGTCGCCCCCAGCCTCGAGATGGATGTAGTACGCACGCGTCGCGACATGCTCCCAGCTGAGCACGATCGGCTCTGTCGCCTCCGTCTTCTTCGTGCGGCGCGTGACGGTCTTCTTGACCGCCGCCTTCTTCGACGCGGCGGCCTCGGTGGCCTTGCGTGGCAT
>JAOPYY010000085.1 GCA_025964395.1 Actinomycetes bacterium
CGAAGACCGTGATCCTCTCGAGCGAGGAAGTGCGTCACGCGCTCGAGGAGCCGGTCAACCAGATCATCGACGCGATCAAGTCGACGCTCGACAAGACACCGCCGGAGCTCGCCGCGGACATCATGGATCGCGGCATCGTGCTCGCCGGCGGCGGAGCGCTGCTGCACGGCCTCGACGAGCGCCTGCGGCACGAGACGCACATGCCCGTCCACCTCGCAGAGTCGCCGCTCACGTGCGTCGCCGTCGGCTCGGGGCGGAGCCTCGAGGAGTTCGACGCGATCCATCGCAGCTCGCGTGCGCGCTCACGCTCGCGCAACGGCCGCCGCAACTACTAAGGCGATCATGCGCATCCGGGAAGTCGACGCGTCGACCGCTCCCGACGAGGAGCTGCTCAGGCTTCATGCGCTCGAGGAGGCGTGCGCGCCGCCGGGAGAGCCGTTCCGGTCGCCCGAGCTGTCGCTCGGCCGCTACCGGCACAGCTCCGCCGAGATCCGGCGCGACTTCTTCGCCGACGAGGACGGGCGTCTCTGCGGCGCAGGCGTCCTCTCTGTCCACGGGCCGGCGTTCGCGTACGTCGATCTCGTCGTGTTCCCGGAGCACCGGCGGCGCGGGGTCGGGACCGCGCTGCTCGAGCAGCTGTGCGCCGCCGCGCGCGAGTCCGGCGCGACCTCGTGCTTCGGCCACCACTGGAGCGAGGACGGTGCGGCGTTCGCGTCGCATGTCGGCGCGCACGAGGACCAGCGCGACGTGCGCGCCATGCTCGATCTGCGTAGCGCCGAGCTGGCGAAGCCCGTTGTGCCCGCGGGTTGGCGTCTCCTCAGCTGGATCGGCGCCGCGCCGGACGAGCTGATGGAGTCCTATACCCGGGCGCGTAACGCAGTGGACGACGCGCCGATTCCGGACGGCGTGGCGTTGCCGCCGCTGACGGTCGAGGGCGTCCGCGCGGTTGAGGCGACAGCCGCCAAGCGCGGACGGGAGATGCGCGTGACCGTTGCGCTCGACGAGCTCAACGAGGTCGCTGCGTTCACCGACCTGCGCGTCACCGCCGGTGCACCGGCGGCATCGACCGACGACACCGCCGTCGCTGGCTGGGCGCGCGGGCGTGGGCTCGGCCGTGCGGTCAAGCTGGAATCGCTGCGTCGCCTGCGGGCCGACCGCCCGGAAGTCGAGACGGTGACGACGATGAACGCCGAGCTCAACGCTGCGATGCGACATATCAACACGCGCATCGGTTTCGTGCCGACCGCCACGCTGACGACTGCGGTGCTGACGTTGTGATCGAGACCGAGCGGCTGACCCTTCGTCGCTTCACGGAAGCCGACCGCGACACCGTCGCGCGCTGGAACGCCGATCCCGACTTCACGCGTCACCTCTCCGGCGCGCAGACGCGCGCGCAGAGCGATGCGATCTTCGACCGCTGGGCGCAACATTGGGACGACCGCGGCCTCGGGATCCTTGCAGTTGAGTGGAACGAGAGCGGCGCGCTGATTGGCCGTGTCGGCCCGCAGTTCCACCGCTACTGGCCGCGGGACCCCGAGGTCGGCTGGGCGTTCGATCCGGCGTGGTGGGGACGCGGGCTCGCGACTGAGGCAGGCGCCGCGGCCGTCGCCTGGGGCTTCGGCGAGCTCGGTTACGCACGCCTCGTCTCGATCACGACCGAAGCGAACACCGCGTCACGCAACGTGATGGCGAAACTCGGCTTCCAGCTGCACGAGCGCATCCCGAGCGAGTGGGGCGAGCTCTGGGTGCACGCACTCGACCGGGAATAACCGGAGCGGCTGCTCCGTTTCGCGTACCGTAACCGGAGTCCTGAGTCCGTTTCGTGCGGATCGTTGCTTGAGGGAGGTTGTGTTGAGGTCGGAAACAAACCGCTGGCTCGTGCTCGTCCTGGTCTGCATCGCGCAGTTCATGGTCATTCTCGATGCCACGATCGTGAACGTCGCCCTGCCGTCGATTCAGCATGGGTTGCACTTCTCGGCCACGAGCCTGCAGTGGGTCGTCAATGCGTACGCACTCGTCTTCGGCGGCTTCCTGCTGCTCGGCGGACGCGCATCCGACCTGTTCGGCCGTCAGCGCCTGTTCATCGCCGGTGTGGTCCTCTTTACCGTCGCGTCGCTGATCAACGGCATCGCAACGTCGTCTGGCCTGCTCATCGGCGGTCGCGCCCTGCAGGGCCTCGGCGCAGCACTCGTTTCGCCGGCCGCGCTTTCAATCGTCACGACGACGTTTGCGGAAGGCCGCGAACGCACGAGGGCCCTCGGCATTTGGAGCGCAATTGCCGCCGGCGGTGGCGCATTCGGCCTGATACTCGGCGGCCTGCTGACGGAGACGCTGTCGTGGCGTTGGGTCTTCTTCGTCAACCTGCCGATCGGGATCGCAGCGGCGTTGCTCTCGCTGCGCTTCATCCCGAACACGCGCTCGGAGGACAAGCCGGAGACCGCCGATGTCGCAGGCGCAGTCACGGTCACCGGCGGCCTGCTGGCGCTCGTCTACGCAGTCGTCAAGGCGCAGGCCTACGGCTGGGGGTCCGGCAAGACGATCGGTCTCTTCGCGCTCGCCGCAGCGCTGCTTGCAGCGTTTGTCGTCGTCGAACTGCGGTCGAAGGCACCGCTGATCCGCCTCGGCATCTTCCGCATGCGCTCGCTCACCTCGAGCAACCTGTCGATGCTCCTCGTTGCCTCGGGGATGTTCTCGATGTTTTACTTCGCCTCGATCTACGTGCAGGAGATCCTTGGGTACCACCCGCTCAAGGCCGGGTTCGCGTTTCTGCCGTTCACGTTCGGCATCGTGATCGGCGCGGGCGCCGCACAGTCCTTGATCGGACGCCTCGGCATCCGCGTCGTCACCGCTGCGGGTCTGACGATCGCGACGATCGGTCTTGCGCTCTTCACCCAGATCTCGGTCCACGGCACCTACTGGAGCGAGATCTTCCCGGGCGTGTCGGTCATGTCGATCGGCATGGGCCTGACGTTCGTGCCGCTGACGTTGCTCGCGACGACGAATGTGCGGAACGAAGATGCCGGGCTCGCGTCAGGGATCTTCAACACCTCGCAGCAGATCGGCGGCGCACTCGGTCTCGCGATCCTCTCGACGCTCGCCGCGAGTCGCACGTCGAGCCTGACGACAACCGGCGTTAGCGGTCCGGAGGCGCTCACGCGCGGCTATCACGTCGCGTTCGCAGTCGGCGCTGCGTTCCTCGCGGCCGGACTCGCGGTGCTGCTGATCGGGATCCGCAAGCGTCACGTCGAGGCGATCGACACAACCGTTGAAGGCGACGAGATCGTCGCGGAGCTCGCCGCGTGACGACCGCGCTTCGCGCGGACGCTCAGCGAAACCTCGTGCGCGTGCTCGACGCCGCGCGCGAGGTTTTTGCCGAGCAAGGGATCGACGCTCCGGTCACCGACATCGCCGAACGTGCAGGTGTCGGCGTGGGAACGATCTTCCGGCGCTTCCCGACGAAGGACGACCTGCTCGTCGCCGTCGTCGAGCAGCGGACCGTGCAGCTGATCGACGCCGCCGACGCGGCACTCGAGAGCACTGACCCGGGAGCGGCGCTGCGAAGCTTCATGGAGACTGCGGCGGCCATGCACATCAGTGACGTCTGCTGGTGTGAGGCCGGCTCGGATCTCTTTGGGCGGGACGGTATTCGCGAATTGATCGACGTGCTCGTCGGGAAGATGGGCGAGCTGCTCACCCGGGCGCAGACGGCGGGCCAGGTGCGCTCCGACGTGCGCGCGCTCGACATCCCGGTCCTCCTCATGGCGGTCGCAAAGTCCGGGCTGATGCTCGAGGAGGCGGTTCCAGGCGCCTGGAAGCGGTACCTCGGCATCATCCTCGACGGTCTCAGGCCTGAAGCCGCCCGTCCACTCCCTCGGCGCCCGCTGAGCCGGCGCGAGTTCGCGGCCGCGCGCGACGGTCAGACTGCTTAAAGACGATCGTTCTGCCCATCCGGCTAGGCTGTCCGCCGGGTGCCTCGCAACCGGACCGTCCGCTTCGCGGTCCTGGGCTCATCGGTCCAGCGCGCCGCTTCTTCCGGCTACCCCTCGAGCCGCTCCAGCGCCCTCAAGCGCCGGATCG
>JAOPYY010000118.1 GCA_025964395.1 Actinomycetes bacterium
TCGCCGACCACCGACGTCGTCAGCTGCCCGCGCACGTGCTCCGCGAGCGCGGCGATCTCATCGGCGCAGGCGGCGATCTCTTCCGGCACGGCGACGATCCGCGCGCGATTCTCCTCGTTGCGGTCGACCATGAACGCCGCGTAGGCCTCCGAGTCCTCATCGGCGAGCTCGGAGAGCCGCGACCAAAGCGTCTTCGCGCGAACGACGGACGGTTCGTCGCCGGCGAACCGCCCGGCGAGCTCGACAAGAGCGGCCGCGAGCGCCGCGGTCAGTGCGGTCGCCGCGCCGCTCGCAGGCGACGGCGTCTTCTCGCCCAGGGCCGCGAGGAACTCACCGACTTGCAGCTCGCTCAGTGCCATGTCTGTAGAAGTCCGCCTCCGCCGGGGGGAGCGGTGTGTCGCCGCGGATCAGGTCCGCGGCCTTCTCGGCGACCATCATCACCGGCGCGTAGATGTTCCCGTTCGTCACATAGGGGAAGACGCTCGCGTCCACGACGCGCAGTCCTTCGACGCCGTGCACGCGCATCGTTGCCGGGTCGACCACCGACAGCTCGTCGACGCCCATCTTCGCTGTGCACGACGGATGCAGCGCCGTCTCCGCATCGCGGCGCACCCAGTCGAGGATCCCCTCGTCGGTCTCGACGCTCGGGCCCGGCGAGAGCTCGCCGCCGTTGAACCGGTCGAACGCAGGCTCGTTGAGGATGGTGCGCGCCGCGCGTACGCACTCGATCCACTCGCGCCGATCCTGGTCGGTCGAGAGGTAGTTGAAGCGCAACGCCGGGTGCACGTGCGGATCGGTCGAAGTGATCTTCACCGAGCCGCGCGCGTCCGAGTACATCGGGCCGACGTGCAGCTGGTACCCGTGCCCCTGCGGCGCGGTGCCGTCGTACCGCACGGCGATCGGCAGGAAGTGGAACATCACATTTGGATACGACACTTCGTCGTTCGAGCGGATGAACCCACCCGCCTCGAAGTGGTTCGTCGCACCTGGGCCGGACTTGAAGAGCAGCCACTTGAGGCCGACGAGCGGCCGGTTGCGCCACTTGTAGGCGGGCGCGACGGTCACGGGCAGCTTCGACGCGCACTGCACGTACACCTCGAGGTGGTCCTGCAGGTTCTCACCGACGCCGGGCAGGTCGTTCACCACGCTCACGCCGAGCGCCTTCAGCTCGGCCGCGTTCCCGACCCCCGAAAGCTGCAGTAGCTGCGGCGAGTTGATCGCACCGCCGCAGAGGATCACCTCGCCCGCGCGGATCGTCTCCCCGTTCACCTGCACGCCGACGGCACGCGTGCCCTCGAAGACGACGCGCTCGACGAAGGTCCTCGTGCGCACCTCGAGGTTCGGGCGGTTCATCACCGGATGCAGGTATGCGCGCGCCGCGCTGAGGCGGCGGCCCTTGCGAATGTTGCGGTCGAACTTCGCGAACCCTTCCTGCCGGTAACCGTTCACGTCGTCGGTCAGCGGGTAGCCGGCCTCCTGCACCGCTTCGAAGAACGCGCCGAAGAGCGGACCGTCGGCGGGGCCGCGCTCGAGCTGCAGCGGGCCGTCCCCCCCGCGCCAGTCGTCGGCGCCGGCGAGACAGTTCTCCATCCGCTTGAAGTACGGCAGGCAGTGCGCGTAGTCCCAGTCCTCGAGGCCGGGCTCGCCGGCCCAGCGCTCGTAGTCGAGCGGGTTGCCGCGCTGGAAGATCATCCCGTTGATCGAGCTCGAGCCGCCGAGCACCTTGCCGCGCGCGTGGTAGATGCGCCGGTCGTTCATGAACGGTTCGGGCTCCGACTCGTACTTCCAGTCGTAGAAGCGGCTACCGATCGGGAACGAGAGCGCCGCGGGCATGTGGATGTAGAGGTCCCACCAGGAATCGGTGCGGCCCGCTTCGAGCACGAGCACGCGTGTCGAGGGGTCCTCGGTCAGACGGGCCGCGAGCGCGGAGCCCGCGGAGCCCCCGCCGACGATCACGTAGTCCCAGCTCACGAGATGACGACGGTCTGCAGCTCGGTGAACGATTCCATCGGCCCGGTGCCACCGACGCGTCCGATGCCGCTCGCGGTGCCGGCGCGGCCGCCGAAGGGCAGGTGCGACTCCCAGTAGTTGGACGAGTCGTTGATGTTCACCCACCCGGTGCGCACCTCGTCCGCGAAGCGCAGGCCCTTGGCGAGGTCGCGCGTGAAGATCGCCGAGAGCAATCCGTACTCCGAGGCGTTCGTCATCCGGATCGCCTCGTCGAGCGAGCCGATTTCGACGACGGGCGCGATCGGGCCGAATGTCTCCTCGAGCGCGACGAGCGAGTCGGCCGGCACGCCGTCGAGCACCGTCGGCTGCCAATAGAGGTTCGTCGGGTAACCAGATGCGCGCTCGCCGCCGTGAATGAGTTTCGCTCCCCGTTGCAGCGCATCTGCCACGTGCTCGTCCATCTTCTCGGCGACGCCCGCGTTGTTCAGCGGCCCCATCGTGGTGCCGTCGGCGAATGGATCGCCGAGGATCACGCGCTCGGCAACGAGCGCAGCGACCCGCGCCACGAACTCCTCGCGCACGTCCTTGTGCACGAGCAGCCGCTCACCCGCGGTGCAGCTCTGCCCTGCGCACATGAAGCACGCGCTCACGGTCGCCTCCGCCGCGAGGTCGAGGTCTGCGTCCTCGAGCACGACCACGGGGCCGTTGCCACCCAGCTCGAGCACCGCGGCCTTGCCGGCGGCCGCCTCGGCGACCTTGCGTCCCGTTTCGGTCGAGCCGATGAAGCCGACGCCGTGCGTTCCGGGATTGCGCGCGATCTCGTCGCCGACGACCGAGCCGGGCCCCGTGACGAGGTTGAAGACGCCCTGCGGCAGGTCGGCCTCGACGACGCACTCCGCGAGCGCAACGGCGGCGACCGCCGTCGAGGACGCGGGCGTCCAGACGACGGTGTTGCCCGAGGCGAGCGCAGGCGCGATCAGCTCGGCAGGCATCGTGTACGGCCAGTTCCACGGAGTGATCACGCCGATCACGCCGCGCGGCCTGCGCACGAGCAGGACGCGCTTCCCCGCCGTGAACGAGTTCGCGAGCCGGCCCTCGAGCCGCTTCCCGTCCTCGGCGGCGTTGCGCCAGTACTGGATCAGCTCCTCAACCTCGTCGCGCGACTCATGGAGCGGCTTGCCCTGGTCGAGCGTGAGCGTGTGCGCGAGCTCGTCGCGTCGCTTTTCGACGGCATCCGCGACGCGGTGCATCGCAGCGGCGCGATCGAACGCCGTCAGCCGCGCCCACGCCTCCGACGCGCGGTTCGCCGCGTCGATCGCGCGCTGTGCGTCTTCGCGCGATCCCTGCGGGATCTCGCCGATCGCCTCGCCCGTCGCCGGCGAGTCGGCCGTGAACGTCTCGCCCGACGCGGCCGCCGTCCAGTCGCCGTCGACAAACATTTCAGACGCCACGGGGACTCACATCGTCGAGGGCCACGCGCATCAGATCGCGAATCGAGACGATGCCGCACGGCGCGCCGCCCTCGAGCACCGGCAGGTGCCGGAAGCCGCCGTGGATCATCACGACGCCGGCCTGTTGCGTGCTCTCGTCCGCGTCGACCGTCTCGGGGCCGCGGGTCATCCAGTCCGCGACCTGGCCCGTCACGTCGCCGGAGGCGACTGCGCGCATCACGTCGCGCTCGGTGAGGATCCCGGTCAGCCGGTCGCCCGCGACGATCAGGGCCGCACCGACGCGCCGCGCCGTCATCGCCGCCGCCGCCTGCACGAGCGTCGTCTCCTGCTCCATTGTCAGCAGGTCGCGCGACATCACGTCGCCTACCGTCGTCATCTCAGTCGCCCAGCTCCGTGCGCCTGCGGTCGACGTACGCCTTCAACTCGTCCTTGAGTCCCTGGTCCATCTCCGGCTCGACGTACTCCTCGAGCGTCTTCTCGGAGATCTCGGTCGCGCGCGCGGCGGCGTCACGTCCGCCCAGGCGGTTCCAGCGTTCGTAGTTCTCGGTGGACGAGAGCAGCGGCCGGTAGAAGCACTCGCGGAAACGCTCGAGCGTGTGCACGGCGCCGAGGAAGTGGCCGCCCTGGCCCACCTCCTGGTGCGCGCTGAAGGCGAGTGTCTCCTCGTTGATGTTCAGCGGCTGGAAGACGTGGTGCAGCATTCGCAGCAGCTCGACGTCGACGATGAACTTCTCGTAACACGAGACGAGGCCGGACTCGAGCCACCCCGCGGAGTGCATGACGAAGGTCGTGCCGGCGAGGAACGTCGGCCAGAGCGTCATTGCCGCTTCGTAGGCAGCCTGCGCGTCGACCGTCTGCGACGAGGTGAGCGCGCCCCCGCCGCGGAACGGCAGCCCGTAGTGGCGCGCGATCTGCCCGGTGCAGAGCAGCCCGATCGCCGACTCCGGCGTGCCGAAGCTCGGCGAGCCCGATTGCATGTCGGTGTTCGAGAGGAACGAGCCGAAGACGACGGGACAGCCGGGGCGAATCGTCTGCACGAGCGCGATGCCCGCCAGCGCCTCCGCGACTTGCTGTGCGAGCGACGCGGCTACGGAGACCGGCGACATCGCACCCATCAGCAGGAACGGCGTGATGATCAACGCCTGATTCGCCCGCGCGTACTCGAGCAGCGCCGACAGCATGCGGTCGTCGTAGCGCAGAGGCGAGTTGACGTTGATCAGCGAGATGATCGCCGGCGTCTCCTCGAGCGACTCCCTCCCGAACACCATCTCCGCCATTGCGATCGTGTCGAGCGCGTTCGGGCCCGACGTGACCGAGCCCATGAACGGCTTGTCGGAGAGCGTCATCAATGCGTAGACCATGTCGAGGTGGCGCGAGTCGAGCGCCTTGTCGCCCGGTTCGCAGATCGTCCCGCCCGGCGTGTCGAGCTGCGGAAAGGACTGCGCAAGCTTCACGAGGTTCTCGAAGTCCTCGTACATCGCCTCGCGGCGCTCGAGCCCGCGGCGCACGAACGGACACCCGTAGACGGCGCCGAACGCCATGTGCTTGCCGCCGACGTGGATGTTGTTCTCGGGGTTGCGTGCCTGCAAATCGAACTCGCGGGGCGCCTTCGCCACCTGCTCGAGGATCCAGTCGGGGTCGAACTTGACGAGGTCGCCTTCGACCTGCTGACCCGCGGCGGCGAGCGCCTCTTGCGCGTCGACGTGCTGGAAGTCGACACCGAGCTCGCTGACGATCCGCCGCCAGCCACGGTCGAGCTCCTGCATCGAGAACTCGTCGAGGATCTCGTACCGCGGCAGTTCATTTATGAGCAACTAAGCCTCCAGTAGTTGTTCGAGGGCATCTTCAAGGCCGGCGTCTCCGGTTTCGCGTATCTCGAGCGGCAGGCCGAGTCTCGCAGCGGCGGCCTCCGCCTTGACGCGCAAGTCGTCGGTCGGCCGTTGCGCGAGCCAGACGACGCGCTCGTAATTGCGAAAGTAGTCGTCGCGCAGCTCCGGGTGCCGGTCGAGCCCGAGCCCGCGCCAGACGACGCGGTCGAACGAGCGCACGAGGAAATCGGTCAGGTAGTACGTGCCGAGCTCGTGTTCCATGCCACCGAAGAGCTGGTAACAGTCGGCGCCGGCGAGCCGCGGCAGGGCGTCGAGCGCGCCGCGGGTGCCGCAGTCGGCATAGGCGACGACGTCTGCCTTGCCCGCCGCGTCGACCGCCGCGCGGATCTTCTCCGGCCGGTTGTGCAGCTCGGGCGGGATCGGGCGCACCTCGAGGTCCCAGCCGCGCCGCTTCGCGATCTGGTCGATGTGCAGCGCTAGCGCGCCACACGCCACGACCACCTTTTTCGGCTCCGTCGAGCCTACGCCGACCTTCGTCATGCCGGGAACGAGAGCTGGTCGATGAACAGGTCGTTGAAGTCGGTGCGGCCGGAGAGCTCGACGTAGCGCACCTCGTCGAGCACGGCCTGGGCAGCGGCGCGTTCCGTGATCGACAAGGCGGCGATCTTCGCGCCCTCCCCGGCGACGTTCCCGGCGGAGACGATGCGCACCAACGGCAGCTTCGGCACGAGCCCGATCTTCACGGCGCTCGCTGCGGTCAGGTACGAGCCGAACGATCCACCGAGCAGCACCTGCGAGATCTCGGTCGGGTCGACCCCCATGTCGTTGCAGAGAATCTGCCAGCCGGTCGCGATCGACGCCTTCGCGAACTGCAGCTCACGCACGTCGCGCTGTGAGAGGAAGACGTCCTTGTGGAGATAGAAGACGTTCTCCTCGCCGATCTTCCCGAGGTGCGCGGACGAACCGAGCACGAAGCGGCCCGAGTGGTCGAGGATGCCGGCGCCGACGAGCTCGGCGACGGCGTCGACGAGACCGGAGCCGCAGAGGCCGACCGCCTCGACGTCGCCGATCACGGTCAGCTGCACTTCGCCGTCGACGATCTTCACGCCCTCGATCGCGCCGTCGGCGGCGCGCATGCCGCAGCGGATCTGCGCGGCCTCGAACGCCGGGCCTGCGGGCGCAGCTGTCGCCAGAGCCCGTGCCGATGAGCCGAGCACGATCTCCGAGTTGGTGCCGACGTCGATGAACAGCCGCGTGCGCTTGTCGAGGGTCAGGCCCGTCGCGAGGATCCCCGCGACGATGTCCGGGCCGACGTACGCCCCGAGCGCCGGGAAGAGCACGGCCGGCGCGCGCTCGTGCACGTGAACGCCGAAGTCAGCCGCCTTCGCCGCGGGCAGCGTGCGCGCCGCGATCGTGAACGGCGCCATCGAGAGCGGCTCGGGATCGATGCCGAGCGCGAGCTGCATCATCGTCTGGTTGCCGGCGATCACGATCTCGTAGACCTCCGACGGATCGACGCCAGCCTCTTCGCAGACCTCCTTCGTCAGCGTGGCCAGCGTCTCGTGCGCACGGTCGCCCAGCATCCCGAGTGCGTCGGGATCCATCATCGTCGCGGAGATGCGCGTGATCACGTCGGCGCCGAACGGCTGCTGCATGTTCAGGATCGACTGCACCGCCGCCGGCAGGCCGGTCTCGAGGTCGAGCAGGGTTGCAACGCACGTCGTCGTGCCCAGGTCGTAGGCGATCGCGAAGCGGCGCGCCGTGGTATCGCCCGGCTCGATGTCGACGAGCACGTCGTCGACGAGCACGGCGGTCACCTGCCAGTTCGACTCGCGCAACGTGTGGCCCATCGTGCGCACCACTTCCAGCGGCACGCGAGGCTCGACGTCGTCCATCGCCTGCAGGACGCGCTCGAGATCGGAGGTCTGGTCCTCGAGCGTCGGCTCGGTGAGCTCGAGGTAGCGTTTCTGCACCGCAGGCCTGAGGATCACATGGCGGCCGACGCCGGCCAGCGCCGCCTTCGGGCGCGTCTGCAGCAGCGGAACTTCGACGACGAGGTCCTCGGCCGCCTGCGCGCGGCACGCGAGCCTCCACCCCGCCTTCAGCTCCTCCGGCGTGAATGCGCGCGGGTCGACCGCGTCGATCGCCTGCTCGCCCGTCGCGACGCGCACCTTGCATTTCTTGCAGGTGCCGTGGCCGCCGCAGGTTGAGTCGATCGCGACGCCGTTCCAGCTCGCGCCGTCGAACAGCGTCGTGCCGGCCGGAACGCGCGTCTCCTTGACGGCGCCGTCGGCCTGCTCGAACACGAGACGGACTCGGTCGGGGTGCACGACTTCGATCACGGGCTCAGCCGTCACAGGACCGCTTCAGCCGCCGCTTTCTTCTTGCGGAACGCAGCGATCCACGCAGCGCCCCACGCGTCGTGGCCGAGCAGGAAGTCGGTTGCGCGCACCGCCTCGACGATCTCCCGCGAGCGCGCGTCCATGATCGCGCTCGTCAGTCCGTGGCTCGCGGCGATCGCGAGGAACCCCGCGCCGAGCGTCTCACGGCCCGGCAGGCCGAACGACGTGTTCGACGCGCCGCACGTCATGTTCACGCCGAGGTGCTCCCGGATCAGGCGCACCGTCTCGAGGAACAGCGTGACCGCACGCGGCTCGGCGCCGACCGGCATCGCGAGCGGGTCGATCAGCACGTCCTCCGGCGGGATGCCGTAGTCGCCGGCGCGCGAGACGATCTTCCTCGCGACCTCGAGGCGCCGCTCCGGCTCCATCGGGATCTCGTCGTCGTTCGCGAGCCCGATCACCGCCGCACCGTGCTTCGCGACGATCGGGAGGATCGCCTCGAGCCGCTCGTCCTCCCCGGTGACGGAGTTGACGAGCGCCTTGCCCTGGTAGGCGCCGAGCCCGGCTTCGAGCGCCTCGATCACCGACGAGTCGATGCAGAGCGGCACGTCGGTCAGGCCCTGCACGAGCGGGACCGCCTGCCGCATCAGCTCGATCTCGTCGGCGAGCGGATCGCCGACGTTCACGTCGAGCATGTCCGCGCCGCCTGCGAGCTGCTGCGCGACGTCGATCTCGATGCGCGAGAGGTCGCCGTTCTGCAACTCGGCCTGGAACTTCTTGCGTCCGGTCGGGTTGATGCGCTCGCCGATCACGCAGAACGGGCGCTCCGGCCCGATCACGATGGTCTTAGACGACGATTCGAGAACGGTCTCCACTCAACTCCCTTTCGGCGCGGGTTGGAATATTCAGCCGGTTGCACAGGCGTGCGATACCGGCTTCCTTGCGAAAACTGATCAGGTGCAGGCCGCGCACCCCGGGGATGCGGCGCGCGGCCTCGGCGAGCTCGCACGAGACCTCGAAGCACTCGGCTTCCGAATCGGCCGCGTTCTCGCAGCGCTCGATCACCTCGGCGGGGATCGAGATGCCGGGCACCCTCTCGTCCATGAAGCGCAGCGCCGACGGCGAGCGGACGAGGCAGATCGACGGCAGGATCGCGCACTGCTCGGCGAGGCCGCTCGCGACCGCTTCGGCCATGAAGCTCTCGAGCGGCGCGAGGTCGAACAGCACCTGCAGCTGCAGGAAGCGGGCGCCCGCACGGACCTTCTTCAGCGCGCGCTCGGGCCGGTAGTCGACGGGCGGCGCGGCCGGGTTCTCGACGGCGCCAAGGAAGAGGCGCGGTGCGGGCTCGATCTTGCGTCCCGAGAGATAGTGGCCGTTGCGCATCGCGTTCGCGGTGACGAGCAGCTGGATCGCGTCGAGGTCGAAGACGCGGCGCGCCTCCGGCTCGTCGCCGGCGGTGACATCGTCGCCGGTCAGGCAGCAGAGGTTCTCGATCCCGTGCAACGCGGCGCCCGCGATCTCGGCCTCGAGCGCGAGGCGATTCCGGTCGCGGCAGACCAGCTGCATGACCGGCTCCATCCCGAGCTGTTTCAGTGCGATCGCCACGGCGAGTGGCGAGGCGTGCGCGTGCGCGGCGGTGTTGTCGGTCGCGTTGACCGCATCGACGTACTCCTCATACGGCGCGAAGCGCTCGTGCACCGCGTCGAGGCCTCCACTGTTGACGGTCAGCAGCTCCGCCGTCACGACGAAGCGCCCGGCGTCGATCGCGTCTTCAAGCCTCGACACGCCAGCCCTTGGGCGCGACCTTGTCGCGCTTCGTGAAGTGGTTGATCCACGACGAGGTTCCCCAGAGCCGGTTGTCGACCGGCTTGCGGATGTCGTGGATCTCGTCCGCCCACGGCGTCTTCGGCGCGCGCTCGACCGCTTTCACCCAGACGCAGCGCATCTCCGGCTTGACCTCGCAATTGCCGTCCGGGCGCACGCCGCCACACGGCCCGTTGCGCAGCATCTTCGGGCAGTTCATGGGACACGTCATGCCGGTCGAGTGCAGCACGCACTGGCCGCACATCTGGCAGCCGAAGACGGGCTTCTTGACCGCGGCCTCGATCAGGGCGATCGGTTTCATGCCGGGACGGCCGACCTCTTCCTCTCGATCAGGTCCTTGGCGAGACGGACAGCGGTCGATGCGTCAGCCGCGTACCCGTCTGCGCCGACAGCGTCGGCGTACTCCTGCGTTACCGGTGCGCCGCCGACCATCACGATCACGTCGTCGCGGATCCCGGCCTTCTGCAGCGCGTTGATGTTCGCCTTGAACATCGGCATCGTCGTCGTCAGGAACGCCGAGAAGCCGACCACGTCGGGCTTGTGCTCCTGGATCTGCTGCACGAACACCTCCGGCGCGACGTTCACACCGAGGTCGTAGACAGTGAAGCCTGCGCCCTCGAGCATGATGTTCACGAGGTTCTTGCCGATGTCGTGCACGTCGCCCTTGACCGTGCCCATGACGTAGGTGCCGATTGGCTTCGCGCCGGTCTCGGCGAGCAGCGGGCGGAGGATGTCGAGCGCGCCCTGCATCGCGCGCGCGGCGATCAGCATCTCGGGCACGAAGTAGTCACCGCGCTCGAAGCGCGCGCCGACTTCCTCGAGCGACGGGATCAGGGCGTCGTAGAGCATCGACTCGCAACCGAGGCCTTCTGCGAGGCCCTTGTTGACGAGGTCTTTCACCTCTGGCGCGTTCCCGATGAGCGTCTCGTCGTAGAGGCCCTTCAGGATCTCTTCGTGGGTCATGCGGCACCTCGCTGGTCGTGGTTGCCGAGTCGCATCGAAACGAGGCCGGCCTGCTCGAGCAGGGCCGGGACAAGCTCGGCGATGCGGTCGCGGGTGAGCCGAATGGTCGGCCCGGAGATCGAGAGGGCCGCGACGACGTCACCGTCTGGCCCGAAGATGGGTGCGGCGAGCGCGGCGAGGCCGTGCTCGAGCTCGTCCACGGCGGTCGCGTAGCCGCGCGTGCGGATCTCTTCGCCGTCAGCTGTGCGCGACGCGAACGCCTTGAGCACCCTGCCGTTCGCGGTCGAGTCGTAGGGAACGCGGCGGCCAACCCAGTTCGTGCCGCCGACGAAGTGGCGGCTGTCTTCCTGCGCGAGGTGCTCGACGCCGAGCGGCGTCGGCACGCCGAGGTTGATCGTCTCGCCGGAGAGCTGCGAGAGCGCCTTCAATGCGGGCGCAGCGATCTCGACGAGGCTCGCACCGAGATCGCGGTGCGCAAAGCGGAGCAGCACCGGCCCGGGCGCAACGCGGCGGTCGCCGGCGCGCTGGACGAGGCCCCGCCGCTCGAGCGCCCCAACGAGCCGGGACGTCGTGCTCTTCGGCAACCCGGCGCTCTCGGAGAGCTCGCCAATCCCAAGCGGGCGCGTGGATTCGACAACGCTGACGAGGAGATCCGCCGCGCGGTCGATCGCCTGAGTCCCGGTTTCGGCCACTTCGACCCATATGGTGGAACACGCGTTCCACGCTGTCAAGCAAGTAACAGTCTGTTACTAGCGCCGACCTGCCTCTTCGAGCCCTGGCCAACGCGTGAAGCGCATCTCACGGTGCCTGGCACCGGTCTAAACACCCCGGTCTAAACACCCGGTCTAAACAGAGGCGCTGCCGATCCGGGCGTCTCTGCTCGCTGCGACCTCGAGGCGGAAGCTGTCCGGGTCGAGGAAGAACGTCGCGTAGTAGTCCGGGTGGTACTGCGGCCAGAGGCGTGGCGCGTGCAGTACCTGGCCGCCCGCCGCCTCCACAGCCGCGTGCACCGCGTCCACGTCTGTCGCCGTCTCGACCACGAGGGAGACGTGGTGGAAGCCGGGCGCGTAGAGCTCGAACTCCTGGCCGCTCTGCGCCTGACGTAACCCGATCGAGCCCGAGCCGACGGCGGGGAAGCGGAGATAATGGATCTGCTCCCCGCGCTCGCCGTCGAAGAGCGCAGGCGCCGCAAGGCCGAGTGGCCCGAACACCGCGGCGTAAAACGCGAGCGACCGATCGAGGTCCCGGCACACGAGGTCGACGTGGCCGAGACCGACGAGCACTAACCCTCTGACTCCATCGACTCGACAAGCAGCGTCGACACATCGACGACGCGCAGCTGCTTGCCCATCGAGCGCACGCCGTCGTCGAGCATCACCGTGCAGAACGGGCAGGCAACCGCGAGGGTCTCCGCCCCGGTCTCCGACGCCTCGCGCACGCGCTCCTCGTTGATCGGCGTGCCGCGCTCCTCCATCCACATGTGTGCGCCGCCTGCGCCGCAGCAGAACGTGCGCTTACCGTTGCGCGACATCTCGACCGGCTTGCCGACGGCCGACACGAGCTCGCGTGGATCGTCGATCACGTCGTTGTGTCGCGCCAGGTAACAGGAGTCGTGGTAGGTGATCTCCTGGTCGCTCGCCGTCGTCTCGAGCCTGCCGTCGCGGAGGAGCTCCGCGAGGAGCTGCGTGTGGTGCATCACTTCATAGCGCCCGCCGAAGTCGGGGTACTCGTTCCCGAGTGAGTTGAGGCAGTGCGGGCAGCTCGCGACGATCTTTGTCACGCGCGCCTCGTTCAGCGTCGCGATGTTCTGATTCGCGTACTCCTGGAACACGTACTCGTTGCCCATGCGCCGCGCAGGGTCGCCGGTGCACGCCTCGCGCGCGCCGAGGATCGCAAAGTCGACGCCCGCCTTCTGCAAGAGCTTCGCGGTCGACTCGGCCGCTTTGCGCGCACGCTCGTCGTACGCGGCGGCGCAGCCGACCCAGTACAGAACCTCCGGCGGCTCCTCGCCTTCCTCGAGCACGCGCACGCCGAGCTCCTCCGCCCAGGACGCGCGATCGCCCTGCGGCTTGCCCCATGGATTGCCAACGCGCTCGACGTCGCGCAGCATCGACTCCGATTCCTGCGGGAAGCTCGACTGCATCATCACGAGGTCGCGGCGCAGGTCGACGATGTGGTCCACGTGCTCGATCGATACCGGGCACTCGTGCACGCACGCACCGCACGTCACGCAGTCCCAGATCATCTCTTCGGGAACACCGTTGCCGGCAATCGGCGTCAGCTCGCCGCCCGCGAGCAGATTCTTGCCCTCCGCGAAGACCTGATCGCGAATGCCCATGATCACGAGCTTCGGATTCAGCGACTTGCCCGTCGCGTACGCAGGGCAGACGTCCTGGCAACGGCCGCACTCCGTGCATGAGAACGAGTCGACCATCTCCTTCCAGGTCAGGTCGGCGATCGTGCCCACGCCGAGCCGCATCTCGTCGTCCGGCACGTCGAAGTTCAACGGCTCGAGCCGCCCGCGCTGTTTCGTGCGCGAGAAGAAGACGTTGACCGCGGCCGTCGCGATGTGCAGGTGCTTCGAGTACGGCAGGTAGACGAGGAACGCGAGGATCACCGCGACGTGCGCCCAGTTGAAGACGCGCTCCAGCACACGCGGTGCAGGGATCGCGCCCGAGATCCAGTTCGAGAGGAACGACGCACCCGCAGGCCACTCGTTCAGCCCGGCCGCGATCCGCGACGCGTGCCAGCCGAGCAGCGTCAAGACGACGAGCGCGATCATCGCCAGGATGAGGTCCGCCTCGCCGAGATGAGAGCCGTCGAAGCGCTTCGGCCGCACCACCTTCCGGATCCACACCGCCATCGCGATCCCTGCGAGCACCGAGAGCACGA
>JAOPYY010000138.1 GCA_025964395.1 Actinomycetes bacterium
CGCCGCTCACGCCGACGATCGTCTACCGGCCCGCGAAACCCGGAGAACGGCTCGGCATCGTTGTCGGCGAGTTGCCGCGCCAAGGCACCGCGTCGGCCTACGACAAGATCACGATCGTGCTCCCGAAGTCGCTGCACGGCGCAGTCCCCAAAGTCGTCGGCCTCAAGCTCGCGCAGGCCCAGTCGAAGCTCGCGCGGTTGAAGCTCGACGTCAAGGTCAAGGGCGGAAACACCGGCAAGGTGACCGCTCAGTCACTGCCGCCCGGGACCGCAGCGGCACCCGGACTGACGCTGACGTTGACCGTCACGCCGTAAAGGGGCGGCTGACGAAGCGCGAGCCGGCGAGGCCGTAGCGCCATGGCCGCTCGACGGCCTTCGTGATCCCGATCCGCGGCCCCGTGACGACCTCGACGTCGCCCGGGCGCGGTCGCAGCTCGAACGGTGGGCGGTCGAGCGGCAGGCCGTCGTGCTCGCGCGTCACGCCGAGCGCTTGGGTCAGGCGCCCGGGGCCCGAGCAGAGCAGGCGCACGTCCTCCAGCCCGCGCCGCTCACGCATCGCGTCGAGCCCCCGCGTCGGCTCGAGCGCGCGGATCAGCACCGCACTCGCCTCGCCCTCCACGCCGCACACGAAGTTGAGGCACCAGTGGATGCCATAGGAGCGGTAGACGTATGCGTGCCCGCCCGGCAGGAACATCGAGGCGTTGCGCTCCGTGCGCCGGTTCCCGAACCCGTGCGCCGCCGGGTCCTCGTGGTCGTACGCCTCGACCTCGACGATCGTCCCACCCACGCCGTCGACGAAGAGCTCCGCGCCGATCAGCTCCGGCGCGATCTCGTGGACGTTGCGCCGCAGGTTCAGGAGAGAGCGTTGCGAAGCGCGTCGACGACGCGCTCCTGATCGGCACGCTCGAGGCGGGCGTGGAACGGCAGCGCCATCGTGCGCGCGCTGCAGTCCTCGCTCACCGGGAGCATCCCTTCGCAGAAGCCGTAGCGCTCGCGCATGTACGACTGCAGGTGGATCGACGGGAGGTACGGGGCGGTCGCGATGCCGTCGTCGGCGAGCCGCGCCATCACCGCGTCGCGGTCGATCTCGCGAGGCAGCTTGACGACGTAGACGAACCACGAGCGCGTGTGATCCTCGTCGTCCGGGAGCGGCACCTCGACGTCGACGCCCGCGAGCAATTCGCCGTAACGCGCGGCGACCTCGCGCCGGGCCTCGAGAATCCGGTCGAGCTTCTCGAGCTGCCCGATGCCAAGGGCGGCCGAGAGGTCGTCGAGGCGGTAGTTGTAACCGAGGCGTCCGTGCTGCAACCAGCTCGAGGTCTCGAGCCTGCCCTGGTTGCGCAGCGACACCAGCAACTCGTGCTCGTCCTCGGCGTGCGTCGTGACCGCGCCGCCTTCGCCGGTCGTCATCTGCTTGTTCGGATAGAACGCCCAGACCGCGGGATGCCCGTGCGAGCCGAGCTTCTGCCCCTTGTACGTCGCGCCGAGTGCCTCGCAGGCGTCCTCGATCATCGCGATGCCGTTGGCCTCGCAGAGCGGCAGCAGCCGGTCGTACTCGGCCGGGTAGCCGAAGATGTCGACGGCGACGATCGCCTTCGTGCGCGGCGTGATCGCTGCCGCGACTGCATCGGGATCGAGGTTGTACGTGTGCGGGTCGATGTCGGCGAAGACCGGCGTGGCGCCTTCGTAGATCGCGCAGTTCGCCGACGCGACGAATGAGTACGGCGACGTGATCACCTCGTCTCCAGGCCCGACGCCGGCGAGGCGCATGCAGAGGTGCAGGCCTGCCGTGCCGGACGAGACCGCAGCGCAATGCGGCGCGTCGACCGCGTCCGCGAGCAGCGACTCGAAGCGCGGCCCGGTCGGCCCGAGCGACAGCCAGCCCGAGCGCAGCACCTCGAGCACGAGCTCCTCGTCGCGCTCGTCGATCCACGGAGCGCTGAGGTTGATCCTGTCGGTCGCGGTCGACAACTAGCTGCGAGCCAGCTGCGGGACGTGGTCGAGCCAGTGCGACCAGCGCTCGCTCTTCCCGCGCACCGTGTCGAGGTATGCCTTCTGGATCGCCAGCGTGATCTCGCCCACGCCGATCTCGTGGTCATCGACCGAGCGGAGCGGTGTCACCTCGGCAGCGGTGCCCGTCATGAACACCTCGTCGGCCAGGTAGAGGTCGGAGCGGATGAGCGCCTTTTCGAGCACCGTGTGGCCGAGGTCCTGCGCGATCTGCGTGACCGTGTCGCGCGTGATGCCGGGCAGGATTCCCGTGGCAAGGTCGGGCGTGTAGATGACGCCGTTCTTCACGACGAAGATGTTCTCGCCGGAGCCGTCGGCGACGGTCCCTTCGGGCGTCAACAGAATCGCCTCGTCGTAGCCCGCGTTGTTTGCCTCGGTGACCGCGAGCAGCGAGTTGAGATAGACGCCGGTCGCCTTCGAGACGTGCGGGACGACGTTCGGCGGGATCCGCTGCCAGGACGAGATCTTCGCGCGGATGCCGTTGGTCAGCCCCTCGTCGCCGAGGTAGGAGCCCCAGGGCCAGCTCATCAGCACGGTCTCGACCGGGTTGCCGCGCGCCGCGACGCCCAGCTGGCCGTAGCCGTAGAAGGCGATCGGGCGGATGTAGCACTCGTCGAGGCCGTTCGCGCCGAGCAGCTCGTTCGTCGCGTCCTTCAGCTCGTCGACCGAGTACGGGATCTGCATGTGGAGCAGGCGCGCCGAGTTGTGCAGGCGCT
>JAOPYY010000175.1 GCA_025964395.1 Actinomycetes bacterium
CCGCGAGCTCGACTGCGAGCTCCTCGATCTGAACGGGATCGCGGCGTACAGCGAGGTCGACGGCATTCACCTCGAAGCGGAAGGCCACGCGGCCGTCGCGGCGGCCGTCGAGGAGCGCCTGCGCCGCATGTCCGTGTGACCGGCCGATCCGTCTCTCCGACGCCGATGCCGCCGGGCGTCTGCGGCACGACTCGATCGCGCGCTACCTCCAGGACGTCGCCGCCGACGACGTGCTGGACGCGGGCTGGTCGCCGGACGAGCACATCTGGGTCGTGCGGCGCACCGTTCTCGACGTGACGCAGCCGTTCCTCACCGACACGGCGGTTGAGCTGACGACGTGGTGCGGCGCAGTCGCCGGATCGGCGGCCGCACGTCGTACGTCAGTCGTCGGCGATCGCGGCGGTCACGTCGAGGCGGAGATGATCTGTCGCTTCGGAGCACGGACATCGACCAGCTCGGCCACGTGAACAACGCCGCGTATTGGATCGCGGTCGAGGAGCATCTCGACCTGAGGGCGCCGCACCGGGCCGTGCTCGAGTACTGGCAGCCGCTCGATCTCGGTGACGCGGTCGAGCTTCGGCAGGGCGACGACGCACTCTGGTTCGTCGTCGGCGGCGCGGTGCGCGCCGCTGCCGCGCTAACGGGCGTCAGCTAGCTGCTCGACCTCGTGCGCCGTGCGATGTTCAGCGAGCCGAGGACCGCGATGTGCGGCGTCACGAGCCCGAGGTGCCGTACCGCGCGGCGAGCTCGAGGACTTGATGCGCCGCGCCGAGCATGGCCGCGTCGACGAAGGCACCGCCCGCGAGTGTGCCGACGCTTGCTGCATCGAGCTTCTCGACGGTCGCACGCGCCTGGTCGAACTCGGATCTCGTCGGGAGGTAGGCCTGTTCGATCACCGGCAGCTGGTCCGGATGGATCGCCGCACGCCCGAGGTGGCCGAGCGCTCGACCGCGGCGGCACGAACGCGCGAGCCCTTCGAGGTCGCGGACGTGCGGATACACGGACTGCGGCGGCCGCGGCAGGCCCGCCGCAACCGCGGCGTTGACGATCCTGCCGCGCGCCCAGTCCAGGCCGACTTCGAGCGCGCCGGTCTGCGAGCGCAGGTCCGCCTCGCCGAGCGAGAGCCCGTGCACCTGCGGATGGGAGGCGATGGCGAACGCGGCTTCGAGCCCGAGCGGCGACTCGATCAGCGCGTGCACGTCCAGGCCCGGCGGAATGTCTTCGGGGCCGTCGACCTTCGGCACGATCACGCCGTCGATCCGGAGCTGCGCAACGGCCTCCAGGTCCGCCGCGCTCCCGGCGTTGATGCGGACGAACAGCGGCTTGTCAGCGCGCTGCAGGTCGGCCAGGTTGGCGCGCGCCCGCTCCTTCGCGTCCGGCGCGACACCGTCCTCCAGATCGACGATCACGGCGTGCGCACGGGAGGCGATCGCCTTCTCGATGCGGTCAGGACGGTCGGCCGGGACGTACAGCCAGGTGAGCGGCGGCGCGCTCACACGACACCTACTGCACGCAGCCGCGCGAGCTCCGCGTCGTCGACGCCGACCTCCGCGAGTACCGCGGCCGTGTCCGCACCGTGCGGCGCGCCCGTGCGCTCGATGCTGCCCGGCGTGTCGGAAAGACGGCTGATCATGTTCGTCATCGTGATCGGCCCGAGCTCGTCGTCGTCGATCGACACGAACGCATCGATCGCGGCCAGCTGAGGATCGGCGAGCAGGTCGCGCGCGTCGTAGATCGGTGCGATCGCGGCTTCGGCGGCCTCGAACGCGGCGAGCACCTGGTCGCGCGGGCGCTCCGCGATCCAGCCGGCGACGGCCGCGTCGATCTCGTCGATATGCGCTACGCGGCCCGCACCCGTGGCGAACCACGGCTGCTCGACCAGGTCGTCACGGCCGACGAGCCGCAGCACACGCTCGGCGATCGACGTCGCGCTCGCGGAAACCGCCACCCACGCATCGTCCGCCGTCCGGTAGACGTTGCGCGGGGCGTTGTGGCTCGACCGGTTTCCCGTTCGCTCCTGCAGCGTGCCGAGCAGGTCATACGCGGTGACCTGCGGGCCGAGCAGCATCAACAGCGGCTCGACGAGCGACGTGTCGACGACCTGGCCGCGCCCGGTCTCCTCGCGCGCACGCAACGCGACCATGATCGCGAACGCGGTCGCGAACGCGGCGACGCCGTCGGCGAGCGCGAGCGGCGGCAGCAGCGGCGGGCCGTCCGGCTCGCCGTTCAGCGCGGCGAAGCCGCTCATCGCCTCGGCGAGCGTCCCGAACCCGGGCCGGCCGGCGTACGGGCCGGTCTGGCCGAAGCCGCTCACCCGCGCGAGCACGAGCCGTGGGTTCACCGCCGACAGCTCCTCCCAGCCGAGGCCCCACCGCTCCAGCGTTCCCGGCCGGAAGTTCTCGAGCACGACATCGGAGCGTTCGGCGAGCCGAAGGAAGAGGTCGCGCCCATCCGGCTGCGAGAGGTCGAGCGTGACGAGGCGCTTATTGCGTCCGAGCGTCTTGAACCAGAGGCCGACGTCGTCCTTGCTTGGACCGTGGCCGCGCGCCGGGTCGGGCCGGCGCGGATGCTCGATCTTGATCACGTCCGCGCCGTAGTCGCCGAGCAGCATCCCCGCGATCGGCGCCGCGAAGAGCGTCGCCGCCTCGACGACCGTGATCCCCTCGAGGGGCTTCACAGGTCGACCGCCAGGCGGAAGCCGATCCGCGCCGAGCGCTGAAGCGGCCCGGCGAGCAGCAGCTGCAAGGAGAACTCGGGCGGCTGAGGCCCGCCGTCGACGTACCACTCCGAGCCTTCGGCCCGGAATGCCGACCCGCCCTTGAGGATCGCAAACCGCGTGCGGCCGTCGGTGTGCTCGCTCTCCGTCCAGTTCCACACGAACGGCTCGCTGCGTTCGAGCACGCCCGCCTCGGCCGCCTGCTGCCACTCGTCCTCGGTCGGCAACCGCGCGCCGCGCTCGGCCGCGTACGCGCGAGCCTCGTCGAGCGTCAGCCCTGTCACCGGCTCCTCGCGCACCGCGATCGCGAACGGTCCGCTCGGCCCGGGCCGGTCCACCTCGACGAAGTCGTGCAGCCGCGGCGGAAGCGGCTTCCACTCCTCGACATACGGCACCTCGCCGTAGACGCCGGTCTCGCGCCGGCGAAAGCGTGCACGCAGCGGCCGCGGATCGACGGCGACGAAGCCGTCAGGTACCTCGTCGACGGGGACGTGCGGCGCGTCGATGCGGACGGTCTCTCGCGCTGGGTAGTCGCTCGAGCCGCCGCCGAAGATGGAGATATCGCCGGGCGTCACGGCCGCGAGGCCGAGCGGCGGCAGCGCGAGGGTGACGGGGCGGCCGGCGAGGGAGACCGCCCCCTCGAACGGCTCGTCCGCGAGGTTCGCAAGCGCCCACAGCTCCTCACCTTCGCGCCGCCAGCGCGAGCCGACGACGCGCAGGTCCTCGCTGCGCGCGGCCAGCGGCGTCCACTCGCCGTGCGTCAGCAGCTCTGCCCCGCGACGCTGCACCGCGAGCATGCCGCGCAGCAATCCCTTGTCGCGCTCGTTCCAGCCGACCCAGGCGCCGAAGACGTTCTCCCACACGAGCACGCCCACCCCGTTCAGCCACGCGCTCCGCAATTCCTCGGCGTGGCTGCGGTTCCAGCGGCGGGTGTGGTGGAGCATGTGGCGCTGCTCGAACCAGCGTGCGCGAATCACGCCCGGCACGGCCGAGTCGGCGAACCATTGCGCCCAGGAGAGGTGGTGGTCCCGGATGCGCGCGAGCGACAGCGTCGACTCTCCTTCGAACGCGGCGTCCGGCAGCGCGGCGCGCAGCTCCGGCATTGCCTCCTTCATCGTGTCGAGGAAGACGCCGTCCGCGCCGAGGGTGCGCACGAGCTCCGCGACGGCCTCCGCATCGCCGACCGGGTCGCGGCGCGTGCCGACATCCCACGGGTTGTAGTCGACGAAGACGCGGACGCCGCGTTCCTGGAAGAACGCGACGAGCTCGCCGAGTCCATCGACGTCGCGGTACCAGTCGAACTGGTTGCGCTCGTCGATCCCGATCACGGGATACGCGTGCCACAGGACGATGCCGTCGTAGCCGCCGAACTCGCGGTCGGCCTCGTCGAGGAGCCGCTCGGGCGTGAACCGCTGCGCAACGTGGTCGTAGAGCCGCTCGTCCCAGAGCCAGACAAGCGCGACCGAGAAGCAGCTCTGCGTCCACGTCTGCCGTTCGTAGGCGCTCCCGTCATAGCCGACGCGTGCGTCGTCGCGCCAACGCGTGAGCGCGTCGCGCCAGGCGGGCCACTCCGCGGGGTCGTCGGGCGCGGCGATGATCTTTGCGCCGTCGAGCGCGCCGGAGATGGGCGTCGGCAGGTCGATCGGGCGCGGAACGAGCGGATTGAACATCGTGGTCATGCGACGGCGAGCGTTCGCGCGACGAGCTCGTCGAGCAAGATCCCATCGAAGCTCGGCAGCGAGGTCGAGAACCGGCCGTGCAGCGGCGCCGACCAGCGCTCCTCGATTGGGCGAAGCGCGCCGAAGATCGAGCCAACAGCCGCACCGTTGGTATCGGTGTCCCACCCGCCCTGAACCGCGGCGCCGATCGCCGGCGAAAAGTCGTCGAAGGCATACAACGCCGCGGCAACGAGCGCGGTGTTGTTGATCGCGTGCACCCAGTGGTAGTGGCCGTAGCGCTCGACGAGCGCGTCGACGCGCGACTCCCAGTCGCCGTCGAGCTCGCGCGCGAACCGAATCGCCTCGGCGAGCCGGCTCCGGCGCGGGACGACAGAGAGCCCCACGTCCGCGCACGCCGCGGCGGTCGATTCGGAAAGCGACGCGCTGTGCGCCGCCGCCATGAACATCGCCGCGTAGACGCCGTTCGCCGTATGGCTGAGGCGCGCGTCCTCCCACGCCATACGCGCGGCGCGCACCGGGTCGCCCTGCGACGCCCAGCCATAGACGTCGACCCGCAGCCGCGCGCCGATCCACTCGCGGAACGGATTGCGACGCGTAGCGCTCTCCGGCGGCTGCACCGCCTCGAGCAGGTTGCGCATCGCGACGCGCTCGGCGGTGAAGATGCGCCCGGGCGGCAAATAGTCGAGCCACACCTTCGCAACGTCGAGCGCGTCGAAGTCACGGCCGACGCGCTCGAGCAGCAGCACCGAGAGCATCGTGAAGTTGAGGTCGTCGTCCTCGGCGATCCCGTCGATGTTCTCCGCCAGGCTCGTCGGCCGGCTCGCCTTGTTCCACGGGAACTGGTCGCTGATCGCCGGGTCGAGGCCCTCGGCTGTGAACCACCGAGAGATGGGCCAGTTGCCGGTCCCCTGCGCGATCGCGCGGATGCCCTCACGGGAGATGTTCTCGACCGGCTTCCCGAGCACGCAGCCGACGGCGCGTCCGAGCCATGCGCCGGCGATGCGGTCGCGATCGGGCTCGCACGTCTTTGCGAACTCCCTCGGCGCGGGGTCGGCCGCGGCCATGATCGCAGCGAGCTCTTCGGGCTCGTCGGCGGCGAGCGGCCGTGGCAGTTCGTCGAGCTCGTCGAGCAGCTCCAGCGCGAGCCGCCGCAGCTCCGGGGGTACGGCCTCCTGGGACGCGCCGCGGCCCGGCGCGGGTTGACCGCCGGCGGCGAACCAGCGCGCCTCGATCGCGTCCACGTCCTTGCGTTCCTCACGAGCCTGCCGGAGCTCGTGACCGACGAGATCCTCCGGCTGGACCCACGTCACCCTCAAACGGGCTCTCCCGACAGCTGTGCGAGCGCGCGTGCGCGTGCGTCGAATCGACCTCGGTCCTTCGCGAAGATCTCCTCGGCGACCTGGGCCATCGTCCGCCCCGGCTGCTCGAGGTCGAGCTTGCTCGCGGCGCCGATCTCATCGATCCACTCGCGCGGCACCGGCGAGCCGAGTGCAGCCGCGACGGCTCCGCCCATCGACGCGATCGAGTCGGAGTCCCGGCCATAGTTGACGCCGCCGAGCATCGTCTCGGTGTAGTCGCCACCGGTCGCAACGAGCAGCCCGAGTGCAAGCGGCACCTCTTCGATCGCGTGCAGCCGGCTCGGGATGCGCGCGTTCTGCGCGGGCTGGGCGTAGTGCTCGCCGACGGAGTCGAACGGTGCGAACGCAGCGCGCAGCGATGCGAGCCCACCGTCGCGCCAGCCGTCGACCTTCGACGCAGCGTCCGTGACAGCCTCGATCGCGTCCCGCGTCGCGTCCTTCGCCAGCCGCAGCGTCTCGGAGACGACCGAGTCGACTGTTGCGTCCGGCCGGAGCGCTTCGGCGACCGCGGCCGCGAGCACGCTGGCGGCCTCCCGCCCGTAGCTCGACTGGTGACCGGCAGTGAGGTCCAGCGCCTCGGCGTACGCGCCGTCCGGCGAGCCCGCGTTCGCGATCCCGACCGGGGCGATGTACATCGCCGCGCCGCAGTTGACGATGTTGCCGACACCCGCGTCGCGCGGATCGGCGTGGCCGTACCGCAGCTTCAGCACGAGCCACTTCTCCGCAAGAAACAGGCGGTGGTAGAGCAGGTCCTCACGGTCGAGCTCGGGGATCCAGGTCGGCTGGTCGACGATCGAGGGCACGATCAGCCGCTCCATGTCGTACGCGTCGAGATGGTCGCGCTTGGTCGCGTACGCGTCGACGAGCACGCGCGTCATCAGCGTGTCGTCGGTCACATGCCCGTCGCCCTTCCAGAACGGCGAGAACGGCTTGAGCATGTTCCGCTGGTGCCGGATCGACTGGATGACACCCTCGACCCACCCGCCGCAGTGGTCGTAAATCTCGTGCGCTTCCCAGCCTTCGGTGGCGCCGCCGAGGGCGTCACCGATCGCGGCTCCCGCGAGAGCCCCGACGGCGCGGTCGGTCAGTAGGTGTTCCGTCACTCGCATCTCTCCTTCATTGGTGATTCGCGTCCGGGCCGGCAGGCCGACCCGGACGCGTCCATTCTCCTAGCCGCGGATGGTGTTCCAGCCGGTGGTCAGCTGCGTCGTGAGCTGATCGAGGCTGATCTTGTCACCGAGGTACTGGCGGAACGACGGCGTCGCGATCTCCGCTTTCCACCGGGCGTACGCGTTCAGCGACACCCAGTTGGCCTTCTTGAAGTGCGGCACCGCGGAGACGGCGTTCTTCCAACTGCCGTAGTGCTTCGTCGACTTGACGACGATCTTGGCGGCTGCCGGGGCGGCCGGGATCAGCCAGTCGCCTGCCGCCAGCTTCGCCATGTTCTGTGCGTTGAGGGCATACGCGATGAACTTCATCGCTTCGGCCTTGTGCTGGCTCTGCGCCGAGATCGACAGCGTCTGCGGGT
>JAOPYY010000209.1 GCA_025964395.1 Actinomycetes bacterium
AGGAGAAGTGGGTCCGCGACACGCTACTCGCCGCCTGATGATCTTCGAAGTGTTCAGGCAGGAGAAGAAGGGCCAGCCATTCGCGCATGCAGGCTCGGTCGAAGCACCCGACGCAGCGTTCGCCGACGCGTGGGCGCGCGAGCAGTACGGCCGGCGCGGCGAGTCGGAAGCGCTGTGGCTCGTGCCGCGCGATGCCGTGCACCAGATCACCGAGTGGGCCGACGAGTTCGACCTCAAGTACCGGCGCGTCGACGGCTACTCGATCAAGTCACGGTTGAAGGAGGCACGTGAGCGAGCGGTCGAAGCTCCTGCTGTCGATCGCTGACGACGAGCTGATCCTGGGGTGGCGCGACTCGGAGTGGACGGGGATCGCGCCGACGCTCGAGTAAGACGTCGCGTTCTCGTCGATCGCGCAGAACGAGATCGGTCACGCACGCGCGCTGTACGAGCTCGCAGCGGTCGACCTTCGCAGCGACGCGGATGCGCTGGCATTCGATCGGGCGCCGACGGACTACCGCTGCGCGCCGCTGGTCGAGCTGCACCTGATGGACTGGGCGCACACGATCGCGCGCCGCTACCTCTATGAGGAAGCAGACCGCATCCGTCTCGACGCGCTGCGCAAGTCGGACGACGCGGAGCTCGCGGGCCTCGCCGCGAAGATCGACCGCGAAGAGGTCTACCACCGCATGCACGCCGAGATGTGGGCCGCACGCCTGCGCGATGAGCCGCGCTTCCGCAACGCAGTCGACGAGCTGTGGCCGTATGCGCTCGGCGTGCTCGAGCCCGAGCAGCGCGCAGAGCTCGCACGTCGCGTCGGCCTCGATGTCGTCGCTGCGAAGGAGCGCGGCGAGCACACGCCCGAGCTCGCGGAGCTCTGGAACGAGATGACCGAAGTGCGCCGCTCGGTGCCGGGTGCGCAGTGGTGACCGTCGATCAGGTGTGGGCGGCGCTCGAGGAGATCCCCGACCCGGAGATCCCCGTCATCTCGCTCGTCGACCTCGGCGTGATCCGCGACGTCGCAATCGACGGCGACCGCGTGCACATCGACTTCACGCCGACGTTCCTGGGCTGTCCTGCGCTCGAAGTGATGAAGCGCGCGCTGGAGGACAAGGTGACGGAGCTCGGCGGCGAGCCGGACGTCGCGGTGATCCAGGACGATTCGTGGTCGACCGACCGCATCACCCCTGCCGGCCGCGAGAAGCTGCGGGAGGCCGGCTTCGCACCGCCGGCGCCGCGCGCCGCGGGCGCGACGACGCTCGTGCAGCTGCAGTCGAAGGCGTTCCGCTGTCCCTACTGCGGCTCGAGGGAGACGAAGCTCGAGAACATCTTCGGCCCGACACCGTGCCGCTCGATCCGCTGGTGCGAGAGCTGCCGCCAGCCGTTCGAGCAGTTCAAGACGATCTGACTGACTGAGACTTCCGGCTATCCGGAGTCGCAGATGGAAGGTGACGGTGCAGACGTAAACGCATCCGTGCGCGAACGTCGGTCGGATGCTCATGCAGGCTGGAGATCGCACACGCCGGCTGCTCCTGACCCGGCGCCGATTGGTCATTGTCGGAGCCGCAATGGCCTGTGTCCTAGCCCTCCAGGCGTCCGGACCAGCACAGGCGGACCAATCCGCGAAGATCGACTTCGGCCTGCCTTCACGGGCCGGCCTAGAGCGAGTCGGCGCTGCGCCCGGAGCGTTCCCGGTCACGCTGCAGCTCGGCCTCGTCGCCGACCAGGAGAGCATCGCGAGCGCCGCGCGCGCGGCCAGCGATCCCTCGTCACCCACGTACGGTCTCTATCCGACGCTGGCGGAGTTCGCGCATCGCTACGGCGCCCCCGCGGCGCGGCAGCGCACGGTGCTCGCTGCGCTGCGCGCGGTGGGGGTCCGGGGCAAGGTCGACGCGACCGGGCTCCGCGTCAAGGCTCCGATGACGATCGGCCAAATGGAGCGGCTGTTCGCGAAGCGGTGGTCGCTGTACGCGACGGACTCGCCCGGAATGTTCGTCGCCCTGCCCGACGGACGGCCGCGGATCCCGAACAGGCTGCGCGGAAACATCGACGTAGTCGCAGGCGCGAGCCCGTTCATCGGTCTCGTGCTGGACCCGACTCAGCCAAGTGCTGTGACGATCACGGGGGTGGAGCCGCCGCCGAACCCAGGGCAGTATGCGGGCGGCACGCCGACGCGCACCGGGACCGTGGGCTCCAATTGCTTGACCTCCGCCAACCCGGCCGCGCTCGCCGCGCACGTCGGCCTCTTTCCCGACCAGCTGCTCACTGCGTATGGCATCGCACCTCTGCACGGGCAGGGACTGAAGGGACAGGGAGTGAGAGTGGCCATCGTCGGCGAAGGGCCGACGCGGCGCGCCGATCTCGGGCTGTTCCGCGACTGCTTCGGGTTCGCCGGAACACCGCTACGCATCCACGGAGGCGCAGGCGTCCAGCCGATTCTGGAGAGCTCACTCGACGCGATGATGGTTTCGGCCGTTGCGCCAAAGCTTGCTGCGTTCGACATGTGGGTGCGGCCGCTCGCCGAGACTTCGGACGACGGAGACGTCGGCAGGTTCCTCCAACTGCTCGGCGCTCCCCTCGAAGCCGCCAAGCGGGGTGCAGCGCTGCCCGACGTCGTTTCGGTCTCCTACGGGATCTGCGAATCGCAGGTCGCGCCGTTCACGGCAGCGCGCACGCTCGTCGAGCGGTTGCTCGCCTCCTACGCGAACCTCGGCATCACCGTCGTCGTCGCGGCGGGAGACAGCGGCTCCGCGACGTGCGCACACGGTGTGCCGACCAAGCAACTGACCGCCACCGACAAGACACCGCACGTGTCTTGGCCGGCGAGCTCCCCCTGGGTGCTGGCCGTCGGCGGCACGAATCTCACCCTGAACCCCGACAACAGCATCGCCTCCACCGGTGTCTGGAACGACACGGCCTTTCCGGCGCCGTACAAGGCCCGTGCGGCAGGCGGCGGGGGACAGAGCCTGCTCGCGACGCGTGCGTGGTGGCAGCCGGGCGCGGCGTCCGCGCGGCCCAACGCCCGCCTGGTCCCGGACGTGTCCGCGTTCGCCGACGTGAAGCCGGGGTACGCGATCGTCTGTTCCCCGGTCGTCCTGGGCTGTGGCCCCGGGCCGCAGCAGGCGCAGTCGCTGGTCATCGTCGGGGGAACGAGCGCCGCGGCGCCGCTCGTCGCCGGCATGATCGCCCTCTGGATCCAGAAGGCCCGAGAACAGGGTCTCCCGCGGGTGGGCTTCGTGCCACCTTTGCTGTACTCGACCGCGGCGACAGATCCAGCCGCGTTCGTCGACATCACGCTCGGCAGCAACGCGATCTTTGCTCCCGCTTCCTGTTGCCGGGCGCGCACCGGGTACGACCTCGCCTCGGGCCTCGGGTCGCCGCTCGCGGATGTGATTGCGAACGACCTGGTCGGTCACCCATGAGTAGCGCTGGATCCTCGGCGTGCGCTGACTGCTCGTCGCGAAGATCCGGATGCGCGACTCTCAGCGGTGACCGAGTTCCATGTCGTACTGGCTTGCCGTGGCGATGAGCCGTTGGATTTCCGCCTCCTGAACGGGAAGCGGGTCCACGTCTTCGAGCCGCGCCGAGTGCCCGAAGTCCCGGAAGAACCGCTCGAAGCCCGACGGCACGAAGCCGGAGAGCATTCGGGCTGCGTCGGTGGTCTCGTTCCCAAAGGTGTGGAGGTTCCCCGGAGGCACGCGCAGGAACTGTCCTGGTCGAAGCGAGCGCCACACGTCCTCGAAGAGGACCTCGACGCGCCCCTCCAGCACGAAGAAGAACTCCTCCGCGTCTCTGTGGAGATGGGGTAGCGGCCCGGGCGGCCCCGCGGGAATGAAGACGTGGAAGAGGGAGTAGTCACCAGCCGTGGTTTCGCCGGTGGTGAGGAAATCGATCCGCTGCCCTATCACCCAGTAGCACTCCACCGCCTCTCGCGTACCCCCAAGTTGCTCTCTCGACTCGGTAGAACATCCGGATGGGACGCCGGACCCTCGATGAGCTGCTGCGGGACGCCCGCGCAACGATCGAGCGCCTCGAGCCCGCCGAAGCATGGGCAGCGACGCACGAGGGCGCGCTGATCGTCGACACGCGCGTCGACCGGTCGGCGGGAGTGGTGCCGGGATCGCTGCACGTGCCGCTCTCCGTCCTCCAGTGGCGCGTCGCTCCCGACTCCGCGTGGCGCAACCCCCACGTCGGCGGGCTGGACACCCGCCTGATCCTGATCTGCGATCACGGCGAATCGTCGAGCCTCGCCGCGGCGAGCCTGCGGGAGCTCGGCTTCGCGCGCGCCGGCGACGTCGTGGGCGGCTTCGAGGCCTGGCTGGCAGCCGGTTTGCCGGTCGCCGAGGCCCCGGTGCCAAGCGACGGACTGCCCGGCATGGATTCCCCGGCCTAAGGCCAAGACTCGCCCTTTTGATCCCTCAGGGTGGGGATGCCGATGCCAAAACCTGAGGCATGACGCTCTCGATCCACCGTCCGGTCGGCTGATCGCTGCACCTCAAGTCACCGCGCCGCCGTGCCCGCACGCAGCCCACCTGGGCCTCTGAGGGTCGCGATGTTCACGACCTCCTACCCGCGGAACGTCGCAGACCGGGTGCGGCTTGAAGAACGTGCACGCGATCCCGTACAGCGTCGACGTTCCGTTGGTGCTCGGCTTCGAGGACGACGCCGCGGCTTCCGCATCCTGCCGATGATCCGGTTTAGGCACGGACGACAATGGCACGTCCTCTCTGAGGTCGCATGGCGACGCAGAAGGAGGAATCCATGCCTTATCCCGCGCGTGTCGACGGTGAGCTCGCGCCGCAGCTGAGCCGCTGGCTCTGGCTCGTGAAGTGGCTGCTCGCGATCCCGCACTTCGTCTGCCTCGTCTTTCTCTGGATCGCATATCTCGTCCTGACGATCGTGGCGTTCTTTGCGCTGCTCTTCACCGGCCGTTACCCGCGCGGCATCTTCGACTTCAACGTCGGAGTCCTGCGCTGGACGTGGCGCGTCGCGTTCTACAGCTACAGCGCCCTCGCAACCGACCGTTACCCGCCGTTCACGCTCGCCGAGGTTCCGGACTACCCCGCTCAGCTTTCCGTCGACTACCCCGGATCGCACCGGCGCGGGCTCCCGCTGATCGGCTGGTGGTTGCTCGGGATCCCGCAGTACGTGATCGCCGGCATCCTCGGGGGGTCGACCGTCGGCTGGCAGTGGTCCGGCGGCCTGATCAGCGTGCTCGTCCTTGTGGCCGCCGTGGTGCTCCTGTTCAAGGGCGAGTACCCGCCGGGCATCTTCGACCTGGTAATGGGCTTCAACCGCTGGGTGATCCGCGCCGGCGTCTACGGTTCGCTGCTGACGCCCGTCTACCCGCCGTTCCGGCTCGACCAGGGCGGAAAGGAGCCGATGATCTCGGAGGGTGCGGTCGCGCCGACCGTCTAGGCGGTCACCGCCACATGGCTGTGCACCTGATACAGCCGGAATGCGAGCACGATCTCGTTGACGCCGCGCAGGAGCGCCATCGCACCGACGAACGCGATCAGCAGGGTCGCGCTTCGGCTCCAGTAACCGGCAGCCCAGAAGCCCAGCCCCAGCTCGATCAGGCCTGTCAGGGCCTGCACCCACCAGGCCTCGTCCACCGGCCGCGTCCAGAGCGCCGTGACGAGATTCCACGACCCGGCGAGCACGAAGTAGAAGCTGATTACCGCAGCGAGCCCGACGAACGTGTTGCCCGGCTTGAAGAACGCGACCACGCCGACGACGATGAACGCAACGCCGAACAGGGCGGCAAAGGTCCGCCACCAGCCTCGCATCAGCATGGCGGCGAACAGCTCGGTGAGGCCCACGACGATCGCCACGACACCGAACAGGACGGAGACGGCCGTCACGGACGTGTAGTCGAAGCGGAAGACGATCGCGGCGACGACGATCCACGCGATGCCGGTGACCAGGACGAGCCACCAGTAGCGCGTCGTGCGCTCGATCAGCTCGGTCGGGGTTATAGGTGAGTAGGACATCGAATCTCCTGTCGCTCGGATAGGGCGAACTTGTTCCCCTGATACCGCGCTGCACCTCGCCAAAACGTCACTCCAAGGCGCGAGAAACCTCGCTCAACGCACGCAATTCCCGGCCTCACTCCGCGCGGTCGAGAGCAGCTGCGGGCGGCGTCGGACCGGAGGGATATGTCTTCTCCAAGCAGCGCGAGGGCCGCTGGCCCGAGCTGGCCGAAATCCTGGCCGCATTGCCCTAACACAGGCTCAACGCTGACCCAGATACTTTCTGCCCTCGTGCGCCGCGCCCTTCCTCTGCTTCTCGTCCCGGTGCTCGCCGCCGCCTGCGGCGGGGGATCCACGTCGGCGACGACGACGACCGCCAAGCCGCGCCCGACGCAGCAGCAGTTCGTCTCCGCCGCGAACGCCGTCTGCGTGCGCTCCGACCGAGCGATCTACAAGATCGGCCGCCTCTCGCTCGCGCCGGCCGGCTGGGGCCAGACCGCCGCCGCCGCGCGCCGCGCGGTCGCCGACATGAAAACGCTCACGCCGCCCGCAGGCAAGGATGCGGCGTTCCAGCGCCTGCTCGACGAAGGCCAGAAGCTCGCGACCGGAATTCAGCAGGTGCACGACGCACTCGTCAAGAAGAACTACCCCGCGGCGCGCACGGCACAGAACGCCGCGACCACGGCTGACACCGCAATTCACCGGCAGGCGCAGAAGCTCGGGCTGACGTTTTGCCAGCAGCTGCTGACCAACTGGCCGGCCTAACCGCCGCCGCCTCTCAAGTCTGGCCGGCGTTCGCGCTGGTCGCCGGTCTGCTGCTCGTCGGCGTCGTCGCCGAACGCGACGGCCTGTTCGCAGCCGCGGGCGCAGGGCTCGCTCGTCTCCCGACCGGGCCACGCACGACCTTCGTGCTCGCCCTCTGCCTCGTCGCCCTCGTCACTGCGGTCCTGAATCTCGACACGTCCGTCTTCTTCCTGACGCCCGTCCTGCTCCATCTGGCCCGCGCGCGCGGCAGCAACGAGGTGCCGTACCTCTACGGCGTGGTGTTCATGTCGAACGCCTCGTCCCTCTTCCTGCCGGGAGCGAACCTGACCAACCTCATCGTGCTCCACCACGAGCAGGTGTCGGGCGCAACGTTCCTGTCGCGGATGTGGGCTGCGGCGATCGCGGCGGCAGCCGTCACGGCCGCACTGCTCGTGTTCGCATTTCGGCGCGAGCTCCGCGAGGCGCGCCACGATCCGAAGGTCGAGCCGGCAACGCCGCGGGTGGGTCTCGGTGCGGCGGCAGTCGCCGTCTCCACCGTGCTCGTGCTCGCGCTGACCTCACCCGCCTTGCCCGTGCTCGTCGTCGGTCTGATCACGGTTGCGCTCTCACGCGTGCCGCGCGCCCGGCTGCTCGCTGCAATCGACGTGCGCACGATCACCGGCCTCTTTGCGTTTGCCGTCGCGCTCGGCACGCTCGGGCGCGCCTGGCGAGGCCCCGAGGCGCTCGTCGACTCGCTCGACAGCTGGCAGACCGCGGCCGCCGGCGCGCTGACGGCGATCGCCGTGAACAACCTGCCGGCCGCCGTTCTGCTGACGCCGGACCCACCGGCGCATCCGCGCGCGCTCTTGCTCGGGCTGAACCTCGGGCCGAACCTCGCGGTCACAGGAGGGCTGGCGGCGCTGCTGTGGTTTCGCGTCGCCCGCTCGCTCGGCGCGCGCCCGTCGCTGCGCCGCTACTCGCAGCTCGGCTTGCTGATCGCACCGCTGTCACTCGGCGCAGCGGTGGCGGCGCTCTGGCTGGTCGCGCCCGGTCGCCTCTAGGCGTTCGCGAGCGTCGGGTACTTGTCCGTCAACAGGAACAGGTAGCCGAACGTCTGCGCCTGGAAGCGCAGGCTGTACGTGCTGAAGTCGCGGAAGCCCCTCGGATAGCGCCCGGTCGCGAGCGCGTAGAACATGCCGAGGAGCCCGACGATCGAGACGACGTAGCTGAGCACGTAGGCGAACACGTACGCGGGGATGACGAGCACGATCCGGAACAGCGTCTTCAAGCGCGCCTGCGCGGTCGGCGGCCCGACCGCGAGGTCGACCGGATAGCGGCCCGGCCAGCCACGGAACGACGGGTACGGGTCCGCGACGAGATAGACGTAGGCGTTGACGTGCACCTGGTAGCGGATGAGCCGCGAGGTCCAGGCGTGCACGCCGGCTGACGGCCGGCCGCGGACCAGCGTGATGAACCAGTTCACGATCCCCACCGGCACGGCGATGAAGAGCCATGCGGGAAGCACGAGCAGATGCGGCAGCGCGAGCAACCAGCGCAGCGCGACCGTCAGCCGCCAGCGCTTCAGGTCGTCGGTCACGACAAGCTGGATCGGGTGCGACCGCACGACGGCGGCGCCCGTGAACGCGGGCTCGCGCTTCCCGAGGAACGCGGCCACGCCCTCGCCGAAGTCGAACGTCTGCGTCAGCTCGGCCTGAGTCGCCGCCTCCAGCTCCAGCTGCTCCTCGAACGTCGCAGTCTCCGCCGCGTCGAGCAGGCGCTTCGTCTCCCAGACCGCGCGGGTGGGCATCGCGGCGAACAGCTCGGCGACTTCCTTGGTGCGCTCGGCGAGCTCGGAAGCGGGGACGACCTCCGATACGACGCCCCACGTGCGCGCCTCGTCGGCGGGCAGACGGCGCCCGGTTGCGAGCCACTCGAACGCGCGCGCGGCTCCGAGCACGCGGCGTACGAGCCACGTGCCGCCGGAGTCCGGGATGAGGCCGATGTTCACGAACGCAGGCACGAAGCTCGCAGCGTCGCTCGCGATGCGCACGTCGCATGCGAAGGCGAGCGACATGCCGGCTCCGGCCGCGGGGCCGTTCACGGCGGCGATCACGGGCTTCTCGAGCGCGCGGATCGCCAGCATGTTGCGGTTGTAGTTCTCGCGCAGGTTGTCCATGACGCGGTCGGCGCCGCTCGAGAACTCCTGCAGATCCTGACCGACGCAGAAGCCGCGCCCCGCGCCGGTGATCACGACAGCGCGGACCGAAGGATCCTTGGCCTGCTCAAGCCCGGCGTAGATCCCGTCGTGCACCGCTTTGTTGAGTGCGTTCAGCACGTCCGGCCGGTTCAGCGTGATCGTGAGGACTGCTCCGTCACGCGTGATCTCGACCTCGGACACGGGGCAACCATAACCGGGGCACGGTTTGAAGATGCGATCTAGAGTCACGCCGGTGGATCCCTTGGCCGCCTATCCGAGCCTCGAGTTCGACCGGCCTGCACCGCACGTGCTCCGTCTGACGCTGCGCGCCGCCGGGAAGTTGAACGCCGTCAGCTCGACGATGCACCGCGAGCTCGCCGCCGTCTGGCAGACGATCGGCGCAGACGACGAGACACGCGCCGTGATCGTCCGTGGCGCGGACGGTGCGTTCAGCGCGGGCGGCGACCTCGACCTCGTGATCGACATCGCGAGCGACTACGAGACGCGGCTGCGCGTCTTCCACGAGGCGCGCGACCTGGTCTACAACGTCATCAACTGCCCGAAGCCGATCGTCTCGGCGATGACCGGGCCCGCGGTCGGCGCGGGGCTGGCCGTCGGATTGCTCGCGGACATCTCGATTGCGACGCCCACGGCGAAGATCGTCGACGGCCATACGAAGCTCGGTGTGTCAGCCGGCGACCATGCTGCGATCGTGTGGCCGCTGCTCTGCGGCCTCGCGAAGGCGAAATACCACCTCTTGCTCTGCGAGCCGATCGACGGCGTCGAGGCGGAGCGCATCGGGCTCGTCTCGCTCTGCGTGCCGGAGAACGAGCTCGAGGGGCGGGCGCTCTCGATCGCGCAGCGGCTCGCCGAAGGCTCGCAGCCCGCGATCCGCCACACGAAGCTCGCACTGAACAACTGGCTGCGCGTCGCAGGGCCCGCGTTCGACGCCTCGCTTGCGCTGGAGTTCCTCGACATGACCGGCCCCGACGTGCACGAGGGCGTCGCCGCCGTGCGCGAGAAACGCCCGCCCAGCTTCGGCTAGTTCAGTTCAGTTCAGTTCGGCGAACTCGACGGTGAAGGGCTTGCCCATCGCCATCGCGTCCTTGCCGGTCTCAGCGAACTCCGGCGACTTCGCAGCGGCCTTGAACGCGTCCATATCGGGCCACTCGAACTCCGCGTAGTAGGCGTGCGGCGGATCGCCCATCGCCGCGCCGAAGACACGGCCGTGGCGGAAGGTCGCGCCGGGCACCTTCAGGCAAAGCTCGACGTGCTCTGCATACCGCTGCGGATCCGGTGCCTCGCCGTAGAGTACGAATGCTTTAACCATGCACGACCCCTTTGTGGGAGAGAGAGGAGCTTAACGTGGCAGGAGAGATCGTTCACTTCGAGGTGCCCGCCGCCGATGTCGATCGCGCGGTCGCGTTCTGGAACGGCCTGTTCGGCTTGGAGATTGGGCCGAGCATGTCGGAAGAGTTCGAGTACCGGATGTTCCAGGCTGCGCCGGGCCAGGGCGGCGCGATCATGGCCTCCGACAAGCCGGGCAGCGGCCTGGTCGTCTACCACGCGACCGACAACATCGAGGCGTCGATCGCCAAGACGCGGGAGCTCGGCGGAACGGCCGGCGACAAGCAGCCGGTGCCGACGCACGGCTGGTTCGCCGCATGTGTCGACACCGAGGGCAACAACTTCAGCCTCTGGCAGAGCGACCCGAACGCCGCTTGACGTCGCTGGCGGTCGCCCTGGCGGTCCTGGCGGGACTTGCCGGTTCAGTGCAAGTCGCCGTCATGGGCCGCTTCGGCGGCCGCATCGGCGTCTTCGAGGCGCTCTCCTTCTCGACGGCCGTCCAGCTCGTCTTCTCGGTGCTGATCCTGCTCGCCGCGCGCGGCGGAGTGGGCGGGCTGCCGCAGGTGTTCAAGACGCCGGCGTGGATGTGGATCGGCGGCCTGATGGGGTTGACGGTGGTGACGGCGATCACCTTCGCGCAGCCACGTATCGGCGCGACCGCGACGATCGGGATCCTGATCGCCGGTCAGATCCTGATGGGCGCAGTCATCGATCGCTTCGGGCTCTTCGGCGTCGATCAGATCGCTATCTCGCCGGCGCGAGGGCTCGGGATCGCGCTCCTGGGAATCGGCGCGGCACTGTCGCTCGTTCGGTAGATGCTGGTGTCGAAGAACGCAAAGGTCTGGACCGCGCTCGTCACGGTCTACATCATCTGGGGCTCGACGTACCTCGGGATCTTCTACGCCGGTCAGACGATCCCGCCGCTCTTCGCCGCGTCGACGCGGTTCATCACGTCGGGGACGCTGATGACGCTGTTTGTGCTGCTCGTGCGGCGGGGCTCGCTCCGCGCGCGGCGTCGCGAAGTGCTCTCGGCCATGCTGATCGGGATCCTGCTGCCGGGCGCAAACTCGGTGCTGTTCTTCGCCGAGCGCAACGTTCCGACGGGCCTCGCGTCGCTGATCATCGCGTCGGTGCCGCTCTGGGTGATGGTGCTGCGGCTCGGCGTCGGGCGCGAACGGCTGCCGTGGCAGGTGCTGGCAGGTGTCGGCATCGGCTTCGCAGGTGTCGCCGTGCTCGCGCAGCCTTCGGGTGGCGCCAAGGTCTACGGGATTGCGCTCTGCGTGCTGTCGGCGGTGATGTGGGCGACGGGCTCATTCCTCTCGTCTCGGCTGCCGATGCCGGCCGACCCGTTCGCCGCGACGGCGATCGAGATGCTCACGGGCGGGTTCGCGATGCTGCCGTTCGGGCTCTTCACCCTGCATCACTTCTCGCCGTCCACGACGTCGATCATCGGGTGGATCTACCTCGTGATCTTCGGTTCGATCATCGGCTACACCGCGTACGTGTGGCTGCTTGCGAATGCGCCACTCGGGCTGGTCTCGACCTACGCGTACGTGAACCCGATCGTGGCGATCACGCTTGGCGTGATCTTCCGCGGCGAGAGCCTGACCTGGCGGCTACTGATCGGAGCAGCGATCGTCGTCGTCGCCGTTGCAACGGTCGTGCGGCGCGAGCCTGCGGAGGCGACGGTGCCGGAGGACGGCGTTCGCTAGGTGTCAGACACCAGGCAGATGTCGTCGGGCTTGACCGGCACGCGCGTCAGCTCGCGGCCCGTGGCTGCTCGGAGCGCAGCGACGATGGCCGCCGTTGAGACGACCGTCGGCGGTTCGCCCACGCCCTTCACGCCGTAGGGGGCGTCGGGCTCCGGGTCTTCGATCAGCACGGACTCGACGGGCGGCATGTCGAGCGCGGTCGGGATCAGGTAGTCGGTGAAGCTCGCGTTCGTGATCAGCCCGTCGCGCGTCTGAATCTCCTCCATCAACGCGAGCCCGAGCCCCTGCGCGGTGCCGCCTTCGATCTGACCCTCGACCTGCTGCGGGTTCACCGCCTTGCCGACGTCCTGCGCGCAGCCGATCCAGACGATGCGCGTCAGCCCGAGATCGACGTCCACCTCGGCGACGACCTTCATCGCACACGCGGCGAACGCGACGTGCGCGCGCTCGCCCGTGATCTGCCCCGTCTCCGGATCGAGCGGCGTCGTGCGCGCGTGGCGATAGATCTTCTCGACGTCGACCTCCTCGCCCGGTCGACGCTGCTGCTCCTCGAGCGCAGCGCGGCACGCGTCGCGCACGGCGCCGGCCGCCATCCACGTCATGCGTGAGGCGGACGCCGAGCCTGCGGAGTCCACCGTGGACGTCTGGCCTGGTGCGAGCCGCACGTCCTCGATCCCGAGCTCGGTGCGGGCGACCTGAAGGATCACGCCGGTCACGCCCTGCCCGACCTCGGCGGCCGCGCAGTGGATCTCCGCCGACCCGTCGGCGAGCAGCCGTACACGTGCGGCGCAGTAGTCGTCGAAGCCCTCGGAGTACGCGATGTTCTTGAAGCCGACGCCGAAGCCGACGCCGCGGTGCACGCCCTCGCCGTTCGTCGTGTTGCCGGCGCCACCGGGCAGCCGCAGCACGTCGCGCGGCAACGCCTCTTCGGGCGGTGGCTCGAGCGCCGCTGCCGCACGGATCGTCTCCGCGATCGGCATCGAGCCGGTGATCACCTGGCCGGTCGGCAGCACGTCACCCGGCTTCAATGCATTCAGCAGCCGCAGCTCGATCGGATCGATCTCGAGCGCGGCGGCAAGCTTGTCCATCTGCGCTTCCGACGCGAAGCACGTCTGCACTGCGCCGAAGCCGCGCATCGCACCGCACGGCGGGTTGTTCGAATAGACGGCAGTCGACTCGATGAACGCATTCGGCACCTCGTACGGCCCCGCGGCGAAGGACCCGGCGTTCGAGGCGACCGCCGTCGACGACGACGCGTAGGCGCCGCCGTCGAGCAGGATGCGCATCCGTACATTGACGAGCCTCCCCTCGCGCGTCGCGCGGTGCTCGCACCAGATACGCGCGGGGTGGCGGTGCACATGACCGGTGAACGACTCCTCGCGGTTGTAGACGATCTTTACCGGCCGGTTCGTGTGCAGCGCGAGCAGCGCGCCGTGCACCTGCATCGACAGGTCCTCGCGCCCGCCGAACGCACCACCGACTCCGGCGAGGTGGATGCGGACCTGTTCGAGCGGAAGGTCGAGGCACGGCGCGACCTGTGCGCGATCGACGTGCAGCCATTGCGTCGCGACGTAGATGTCCACGCCGCCTTCCCCGTCGGGCACCGCGAGGCCCGACTCGGGGCCGAGGAACGCCTGGTCCTGGATGCCGATGTCGTAGACGCCGCTGACGCTGACGTCGCCTTCCGCATCGATGTCACCGTGCTTGATCAACATGTGCCTGACGACGTTCGGGCGCTGGTCGTCGAAGTACCCGTGACCGCGCGTCGGCCGCTCCGGATGCAGGTCGGGCTGCTCGGTCGCAAGCTCCATGTCGGTGACCGGATCGAGCGGTTCGTACTCGACGCGAATCTTCTCGGCCGCGCGCCGCGCCTGCTCCGGATGCTCGGCCGCGACGAGCGCGACCGATTCGCCGTAGTAGAGGACGCGGTCGATCGCGAGCACGGGCTGGTCCGCGAACTCGAGCCCGTACGTCTTCTTGCCCGGCACGTCCTCGTGCGTCAGGACCGCGTGCACGCCCGCCATCGTCAACGCCTCCGAGATGTCGATCGAGAGGATGCGCGCGTGCGCGTGCGGGCTGCGCACCGTGTGCCCCCAGAGCATCCCCGGAACGATCAGGTCGCTCGCGTAGGCGAACTCGCCCTTCACCTTCGGCGGCGCGTCGATCCGCGGCACAAGCTCGCCGATCTTTCCGACCTGGAGCGTGCGCGGTGTCGCCGTCTGTGTCATGAGAGGCTCGCGGCCAGCCGTACCGCGTCGAAGATCTTGGCGTAGCCGGTGCAGCGGCAGAGGTTGCCGGAGAGCGCTTCGCGGATCTCGTCGTCGGTCGGGCTCGGCACACGCTTCAGCAGGTCGGCGGTCGCGACGACGAGACCCGGCGTGCAGAACCCGCACTGCACCGCGCCCGCGTCGACGAACGCTTGCTGCACGACGTGAAGCGTGTCGCCGTCGGCGAGTCCCTCGACCGTCGTCACGTCGTGCCCGTCGGCCTGCACCGCGAGCACGAGGCACGCGCAGACGAGCGTCCCGTCGAGCAGCACCGAGCACGAGCCGCACTCGCCCTGCTCGCACGCGTTCTTCGAACCGGGGAAGCCGAGCTTCTCGCGTAGCGCGAAGAGCAGCGACTCGCCTTCCCAGCAGTCAGCCTGGTGCTGTTCGCCGTTGATCGTGAGCGAGATCCTCACGCAAGCACCCGCTTCAGCGCCCGCGCCGTGAGCACGTGCAGCGCGTGGCGGCGATAGCGCTCGGTGCCACGCACGTCGTCGATCGGCGATGCCGCCGCCGCGACGCGTTCGGGGAACGACGCCGCTTCATCGCGCGGCGCAGTCACCAGCACCGGACGCGGCGAGGCCGAGCCGAACGAGGCGCGCAGCTCGTCGCCCGCCGAGACGGCGAGCGAGACGACGGCGATCACCATCGCATTGCGCGGCCCGATCTTCATGAACGTCTGCGGTGCGTTCGACGGCGTCAGCCAGACGGCGGTGATCAGCTCGTCCTCTTCGAGCGCGTTGCGCTTGACACCCGTCACGAAGTCGCCGAGCGGGATGCGACGCAGGCCACGGACCGACGCGCACTCGACTTCCGCGCCCTCGACGAGCAACGGCGGGAGCGCGTCTCCTGCAGGAGACGAGGTACCGAGGTTGCCGCCGATCGTGCCGCGATTGCGGATCTGCGGCGAGCCGACCGTCCGGGAAGCCTCCGCGAGCGCCGGCAGGACGTCCTTGAGCTCGCCGTGCTCGATCTCGGCGTAGGTCAGGCCGGAGCCGAGGCGCAGGGCCCCGTTCTCGCGCGACCAGCCGCGCAGTTCCGCGACCTCGTTGAGGTTGAGCAGCACCGCGGGGCGGCCCTGGTCGAAGTTCAGGGAGACCATCACGTCCGTTCCGCCCTGGATCGGCCAGGCATCCGGGTGGTGGGACATCAAGCGGAGGGCCTCGTCGAGCGTGTGGGGCGTTAGGACGTCCATCGAAGAGAAGGGTACGGTTCTGCGCTAATGGACGCACCCCTTTCGAAGCGTCTGGCGGTGGCGCGCGGCGACGAGCCGGCCGACCTCGTCATCCGCGGCGGCAAGGTGCTGTCCGTCTTCACGCGCGAATGGCTCCTCACGGATGTGGCCATCGCCGATGGGTACGTCGCCGGGCTCGGCGAGTACGAGGGGCGCGAAGTCCTCGATGCAACGGGCCGCTGGGTCGTCCCGGGGTTCATCGACGCACACATGCACCTCGAGTCGTCGAAGCTGCTCGTCGACGAGTTCGCGCGGCTCGTGCTCCCGTTCGGGACGACGGCCGTGGTCGCCGACCCGCACGAGATAGCGAACGTGCTCGGCACCGACGGGGTGCACTGGCTGCTCGATGCGACCGCGGGCCTGCCGCTCGACGTCTACTTCATGGCGTCGTCGTGCGTGCCTGCTTCGCAGTTCGAGTCGCCGCGGCGTGAGCTGACGCCCGGCGACCTCGATGCGCTGCTCCGCCGGCGACGCGTGATCGGGCTTGCCGAGATGATGAACTTCCCTGGCGTGATCAACGGCGCGCCGTCGGAGCTCGCGAAGCTCGCGCTCGCGCAGCACGTCGACGGCCACGCACCGGGCGTGCTCGGACGCTCGTTGCAGGCGTATGCCGCCGCCGGGATCCGCTCCGACCACGAGGCCTATACGCCGGACGAGGGCCTCGAGCGCTTGCGCGCCGGTATGTGGCTGCTGATCCGCGAGGGCTCCGCTGCGCGGAACCTGCAGGCGCTGCTCCCGCTGCTCAGCGAGTTTGGTCCAGGTCGAATCGCTTTCTGCACCGACGACCGGGAGCCGGAGCACATCGCCGCGGATGGACACATCAACTCGATGGTGCGCGACGCCGTCGCCTTCGGGATCGCGCCCGAGGATGCACTCGTCTGCGCCACGCTCAGCCCCGCGTCGTGGCACGGCCTCCAGCAGCTCGGCGCCGTTGCGCCGGGGTACCGCGCCGACCTGCTCGTGCTGCCCGACCTCGAACGCTTCGTCCCCGACGTCGTGCTGAAGCTGGGCACGCCTTTGCCGGAGATTCCCGAGGCGGAGGTGCCGGACTGGGTGCGGCACACAGTGCGCATCGGTGCGTTCGGTCCTGAGATGTTCCGCATCCCGTGGCAGGGCGGCAAGGCGCGCGTGATCGGGATCGTCCCCGGGCAGATCGTCACCGACTCGCTGGTCGACGAGCCGCTGCACCGCGCAGGCGAAGCGCTCGCCGATCCGGAGCGCGACCTGGCGAAGATCGCAGTCGTCGAACGCCACCTCGGCACCGGGCGCGTCGGGCTCGGCTTCGTGCGCGGCTTCACGCTGCAGCGCGGCGCGATCGCATCGACCGTCGCGCACGACGCGCACAACGTCGTCGTCGTCGGGATGAACGACGCGTCGATGGCAGCAGCGGTACGGCGCCTCGCGAACCGTGGCGGCGGGATCGTCGTCGTCGATGGCGCAGAAGTGCTGGCGGAACTGCCGCTGCCGGTCGCGGGCCTGCTGTCGGATGCACCGCTCGACGAGGTGCTCGAGGCATCGCACGCGGTGCTCGCCGCGGTGCACGAGCTCGGCTGCGGGCTCGACTCGCCGTTCCAACACCTCGCGTTCCTCGCGCTGTCCGTGATCCCGTCGCTGAAGCTGACCGACCACGGGCTCGTCGACGTCGACCGCTTCGAGCTCGTACCCCTGGGGATCGCATGATTTACGGCAACGCGTGGGTCGTCACGATGGACGACGCCGGCACCGAGCACGAGCGCGGCTGGATCGAGGTCGAGGACGGGCTGATCACCCGCGTCGGGGCGGGCGATGCTCCTGACGATCTTGAAACAGCGGGAGAAGACCTCGGCGGGGCGGTGATCACGCCGGGCCTGATCAACACGCACCACCACCTCTACCAGACGCTGACGCGCGCCCGCGCGCAGCAGGCCGACCTCTTCACGTGGCTGAAGACGCTCTACCCGACGTGGGCGCGCATCGATGAGGAGATGGTGTACGCCGCGGCACGCACGGGGCTCGCCGAGCTCGCACTCTCCGGGTGCACGACGATCTTCGACCACCACTACGTCTTTCCACGCGGTGTCTCGGGGTTGGTGGAAGCCGAGGTGCGCGCGGCGCAGGAGCTCGGCGTGCGCATCGTCGCCTCGCGCGGCTCGATGGACCTTGGCGAGTCGGACGGCGGGCTGCCGCCCGACAACCTCGTCGAGGACATCGACACGATCCTCGCCGACACCGA
>JAOPYY010000262.1 GCA_025964395.1 Actinomycetes bacterium
CGCCGCGGCGAGCGCGCTCGCGTCGCGTGCGGCCTTGAGCGCAGTACAGAACGCCTGCGGCGTTTCGAAGCGCGCCGTGGGCTCCCGCTGCAGCGCCGTCGCCAGCACCTCGCCGACGATCACGGGCACGTCGGGGTTCACGTCGCGCACGTCGAGGACGGGATCCTCGATGATCGCGGTGCGCGTGGCGGCGGGGGTGTCGCGCGCGAAGAGGTTCGTCGCGGTGAGGAGCTCCCACAGCACCACGCCGAGCGAGAACACGTTCGCGCGAAGGTCGACGACGGCGCCGCCCGCCACCTGCTCCGGCGCGAGGTAGGCCGATCCGGAACGCGTCGCCTCCGCGCCGGTGGGTGGCGGTGCGCCGATGAGCTCGACCGTCGCGTCGTAGCGGACGCGGATGTTCTCCGGCGTGATCGCCGGAGCGGCGTTGCCTTGCATCGCATGCGCGGCGTGGACGGCGCTCGCCGCTTCGCACACGACGTGGATGGCGATGGCGACGCGCGTCGGCGCGATCGCGTTCTTCTGACACGCGGCGAGAGAGGCGCCGTTCACTTCAACCTGGCGCCCGGTGCAGCGTCGCCGTCGATCGTCGCGAGGCGGAGATCCTCGGAGGGACCGCTCGCGAGGAGCATGCCGTGCGACACGAGCTTGACCTTCTTGCCGTCGAATTCGGCAGACCCGAACTCGCGCGGCGCGAGGTTCGCGACGACGATCACCTTCTTGCCGGCGAGCGCCTCGGGCGTGAAGGAGAGCGCGAGCCCCGCGACGATGGTGCGAGGCTCGGTCTCGCCGAGATCGACGGTGAGCCGAAGGAGCTTGTCTTTCTTGGGTACCTTTTCGGCGCTGATGACGAGCCCCACCCGCAGGTCGACCGTGGCAAAGTCATCGTAAGCAATGGTGCCGCCATCCGTGCCCGTGCCCGTGCCCGTGCCCGTGCCCGTGCCCGTGGCCGTTCTCGTCTCCGCCTTGCGGCTGGGAGGGCTGAGTCGGCGCACTCGGCACCGTGGTCGGCGTGGCGATCGGCGAAGGCGTCGCCGGAACCGGGGCCGCCGCCGGCGGCGTCGGTGCCCGCGGGGGAGCTGGGCTCGTTGCAGGTGTAGCCGGGGCAGGCTTAGACGGGGCCGGGGCCGGCGTAGACGGGGCAGGCGCGAGCTGCGGCGGGGGTGGCGTGGGCTGCCCGCCCGCGCCCATGGCCACACTCGGACGGGCGGTGCCTCTTGCCGCCGTGTAGGCGGCGCCTCGTGCCGCCGTCTGGCTCGTCGGCAGCGGGCGCGGAGGCGGCGCCGGGGTGGCGACGACGCGCGCGGGACCGCCGCGGGCGCTGCCCCCTTCGGCTCTGGTTGGGACGGAGTGGAGTATCAGCTTGCTCTCGTGCCCACTACCCGAGGCGAGGCGGACGCGGCCGGCGTCGAAACCGGCTTGGGCGATCCCACCCAACAGCACGACCGCGCCGGCGAGAACGCCAAGCGCCAGGCAGAGCCGCACCAGGAAGGCGCTGCGACTGGAAGGGGTACGTCTCTTCAACATCAGAGCTGTCCTCGACCGACCACGCTAACCGGCGGTCCGCGCGACTCCAGCTGTGTCGAAGGTCAGCCGAGCCTGAACCAATGTGCGTGGCGAAGCGCTGCCACCGACGCCAGGCGCGGCCGATCAGGTCTGAGACGCCTCTTAGGCCCACAAGGACGGCGCGCTCCGTCACGAGGGTCAGTCGTGCGCGCCGGCGAGCCGCCGCAGTCTGAACGTCGTTGGCCGACGCCTGCATCGGACCGGCCGCGAGTCCCTACGCACAAGGAGTGACGCACTGTCGATCAGGATCAGCGACGCGCGCGACGTGAATGGGCAGCACATGGACGCGACGCTGCTCGAGGTGACGGAGCGCATCGCCGAGCGGAGCCGAGCAGAGCGCGCCGCTTACCTCGAGCGGGTGCGACAAGCGAAGTCGGAAGGCCCGCAGCGGCGCACGCTCTCCTGCGGAAACCTCGCTCACGGGGCCGCAGCGTGCGCGATTGACGAGAAGCACGACCTGCTGGCGGACGTGAAACCAAACCTCGCGATCGTCTCCGCGTATAACGACATCCTCTCCGCGCACCAGCCTCTCGGCGAGTATCCGGCACTGCTCAAAGCGGCCGCTGCGGAGGGCGGCGCCGTGGCGCAGTTCGCCGGCGGCGTACCGGCAATGTGCGACGGCGTCACGCAGGGGCGCACAGGAATGGAGCTGAGCCTGTTCAGCCGCGACGTGATCGCAATGTCGACCGCGGTCGCGCTCTCGCACGACCTCTTCGACGGCGTGCTCGCGCTCGGGGTGTGCGACAAGATCGTCCCCGGCCTCCTGATCGGCATGCTCGCCTTCGGCCATCTGCCGTCGATCCTCGTCCCAGCGGGGCCGATGCCCTCGGGTCTCTCGAATAGGGAGAAGTCCCGCATCCGGCAACTCCACGCCGAGGGCAAGGTCGGCCGCGAGAAGCTCCTCGAGGCGGAGGCCCAGTCGTACCACTCGGCGGGAACGTGCACCTTCTACGGAACGGCGAACAGCAACCAGATGCTGATGGAGCTGATGGGTCTCCACATGCCGGGTGCGGCGTTCGTCAACCCGGGGACAGAGTTGCGGACTGCGCTCACCGCCGCCGCGGGGAAGCGTGTCGCGGAGCTCGCTGCCGCAGGTGACGGCTTCGGGATCGGCGAGATCGTCGACGAGCGCGCACTCGTGAACGGGATCGTGGCCATGCTCGCGACCGGCGGATCGACAAACCACACGATCCACCTCGTGGCCATTGCACGCGCCGCCGGCATCACCCTGACCTGGGACGACTTCGCCGACCTCTCGCGGGCCGTGCCGCTGCTCGCGCGCGTCTACCCGAACGGCGCAGCGGATGTGAATCAGTTCGAGCGCGCAGGCGGGACGAGCTTCCTCGTTGCCCAGTTGCTCCGGGCCGGCCTCATGCACGCCGACGTTCGTACTGTTGCCAGAGGCGGTATCGCCGCCTACGCGCGGAAGCCGTTTCTGCACGACGACTCGCTCGTCTGGGGGCCGCCGCCCGCACGCTCACTCGACCCGGATGTCCTTCGCTCGGTCGACGATCCGTTTGACGCCGAGGGCGGCCTTCGTCTCGTCAGCGGCAACCTCGGGCGCGCGATCTGCAAGGTCTCGGCCGTCAAGCGCGAGCATCGACGCGTGCGCGCGCCGGTCGCGGTCTTCGACGACCAGGACGCGGTGCTCGAGTGCTTCGCCCGGGGTGAGCTCGACCGGGACGTCGTCGTGGTTCTTCGCTTCCAGGGGCCGCGCGCGAACGGGATGCCCGAGCTGCACAAGCTCAGTCCGGCGCTCGGCGTGCTGCAGGACCGGGGCCACGAGGTCGCGCTCGTCACCGATGGCCGGATGTCAGGCGCATCCGGCAAGGTCCCGACGGCGCTCCACGTCTCACCCGAGGCGATCGCCTCCGGCGCGCTGAATCGACTCCGCGACGGAGACCTGGTGACACTCGACGCTGACCGCGGCGTTCTCGAGGTGGAACGCACCGAGGACGAGCTCGCCCGCCGTCGTCCCGCGGCCCCGCCGGACCGCGGTGTGCATGGCATGGGACGCGAGCTCTTCGGAACGCTGCGCGGCGCTGTCTCGTCACCGGAGGAAGGCGCGAGCTCGTTCGCGGGCGGCGGTGGGGTGTGACGGCGGCATTCCCTGACGCGGGCGGGATGCTGGACGCGCTCCGGGACGCGCCCGTCGTCGCGGTAGTCGTGATCGACGATGCCGGCGATGCCGTCCCGCTCGCGAACGCGCTTGCGGCCGGCGGGTTGCGCGCGATCGAGGTGACGCTGCGCACGCCCGCCGCGTGGGACGCGATCGAGCGAATCGTCGGCAGTGTCGAGGGAATGACCGTCGCAGCGGGGACGGTGACCCGTCCGGAGGACGTTGCCCGCGTCTCGAAGCTCGGCGTGGACTTCGCCGTCAGCCCCGGCTGCACCCCGAAGCTCGTGACCGCCGCAGCACAGGCCGAACTACCGCTTCTCCCCGGCGTTGCGACTCCGTCGGAGACGATGCTCGGGCGCGAGCACGGGGCACGGACGTTCAAGTTCTTCCCGGCCGCGCAGATGGGAGGCGTGAAGATGCTTGGCGCGTTGGGCGAGCTGTTCCCCGACGCGCGCTTCTGCCCGAGCGGAGGTATCGACGCCGACAACGCCGCGGGCTACCTCGAGCTCCGCAACGTCTCAGCGGTCGGAGGCTCGTGGCTCGCTCCGAGGGAGCTGATCGAAAACAAGGCGTGGCGGGAGATCGAGCGACGTGCAGCCGCAGCTGTACATCTGACGGAAGCCTGACTCGGCTACGACGGTCACACAGGAGACACCAGCTGAGCATGGTGCGGCGCTGCGCGGCGTCACAGTCTGCTCTTCGTCGATGCGCCGACGAGTCGCGCGAAGGTGATGATGCGATGGGTCGCCGAGTACAGCGGGTGGCACGCGCTCAAGACGAGCTTCTCGTACGGGCGCCTGCCGAGAATCGACCAGTCGTTCGCACCAACGATCTTCTGGAAGTAGATCCGATAGCGCAGCGTGCCATAGGGCATCTCGAGATAGACGTTGTCGCCGGAGCGCAACTGGTCGACGTAGCGGAATGGATGGAGGAACGTCGTGCGATGCCCCGCGACTGCAACGACACCCCCGGCGCCGGGGAGCGCGGTTGCTGCGCCCGATGCGCCGTTGTAGTGACCGGGGCCTTTCGCAAGATCTCTCTCCGATGTTCCTTCGACGACGATCATGTTCAGCCCGATTCTGGGAATGACGATGCGCCCGATCGGCGCACCGTCGTGGAGCCCCCGCGCAAACCGCAGCGCGCGCAGCTTGATGGTCTGCAGCTTGTTGGTCCGAGACGGGCGTGCCGTGGTCGAGCTGTCAACCAGAGCACGTGCGCGAACCGGTGACGCGAGCCAGATGCGCTGCTCCTGCGCGAGCTGCCGGGCAAGGACTTGCTGCTCGTGTGCTGTGTAGATCGAGGTGAGCGGGTCGCCCCAACGCAGCGTCACGCCGACCCAGGCCAGCACGCTCAAGCCGAGGGCGAGTAGCGCAACGCCGAACTTGCGGCGCACCTAGCGTGAACGGCTCGGCTTCGGGCGGAGGATCATCAGCACGAATCCGATGAGGCTGATCGCAGCTCCGATCAGCAGGAACGGGAGCGTCGCGAGTCCGGTGAACGGAAGGGCCCGTGCGCCGGCGACGTTAATGTTGCTCATCATGCTCCTTGCTTTATCCGGGCGGGAGTTGCAGCCGCCCGCTGCCTCGAATCGCTCGATCCGGTACCGCTGATTCTTCGGTCGAGCAGGTGGCTCCACCCCATTCGATCGGCTGGTCGCACCTCGACCAGCGACGCGTCCTACACGGACGATGTGCGGCAGGCGAACGCGGTCGCGCGAGGGCATTGCGCGACCGCGTTATGTTCATCGCCCCTCTCACCGAAGCCGCTTGCGGCGGCGACCCCGGCGAGTGTCAACGCAGGCCCCCTCGCCTGCGAAGCCTTTAGCCGAGAATCCTTGCGCGGCGGGCTACGCGCGGCTGCCGCCCTGGGCGGCGGCCGGCCGACAAGGACAAGATGTCAGGAAGCTCATGCTCGAGGCAGCGAATGCCCATGGTGAGGGTCGCACACCCGGGCACCGTGCATTGATTAACGATGGGCATACGGCGACTGTACGAAGCCTCGCGCGCAGCCAGGCTCACCGGAAGTCGAGAGACGGTGGGGCTTTCGTCAAGGTGTCGCCGCTAGAGGCTTGATGTGGAACTGCGTGCCCGTGGGGATGGCTCAGACCAAGCAGGTCGTTCGGGTCGGGCGCAGGGCATAGCGGGGTCTACGTTCAAGCCCGACCCGGGCGAGATGCGCCGCGTCACCAGCCACGGGTGCGCGTGCGTTTCACATCAAGCCTCTACCCGGGCGAGGACGGCCGAGCACGCCGGGCACGTGAGTGTGAGCGGCAACGCCTCCAACGGTCGGTCGACGGCGATCGGCGCCCGACAGGCCGGGCACGGGATGTAGAGGTTCGCAACACCGTCGTCGACGACGCGCGCCAAAGGTCCGTCGCCGGCGTCCGCTCGACGTTCGTCATTCACCGCTTGACCAAACCCTTGCTCGAAAAGGTTGCCGCTGTCTGGGGCCGTTCTGCACCGGGCGCCATTAGACCATCAGCTGGGTGCGTCATGCAATCGACTTCGGTATTTCGACGACCTCTCCTATCGACGTTTGTCTAGGTTTTCCGACCGGGCTCGGGGGCTATGGTCGTAAGGTGAGACGCGGGCGAGCACGGGTCATTGGAATCGCCGCTGCGGCTGCTGCGGCGGTATCAGGCGCCGCATCCGCACTCGGCGCTCCGCACACCCGTAGCGCACCGAGCTATCCCGTGCATTCGAACATCACCGCGACGGTCTTTTGGATCGGCGAGCCCGTCGGCAATGGCTCGTCGGAAGACAACGCGCTCTCTGCGTACGACGATCAGTGGAAGGCGCACTACGGCGGGTTCGACGACTACCGGTCCGTGCGCCGCTTCCCGTACTTCCCTTCGTTCACGCCGCGCGAGAACCCGTTCTACCTCGACGTGCCCTACAGCGACTTCGGCGACAACGGGAGCCCGCGTGCCGATCGCACGGCGGTCCCATGGGCGAGTCGTTACGCAGCACAGCTCGCGCAGTCGGCCCGGACGGGGAAACCGTTTTCGCTCATGAAGAACCGCTGGGTGAAGATGTGGCGCGTCGCCGGCGGCCGGACGCGCACCTGCTACGGACAGGTCGAGGACGCCGGCCCCTACGTCTACGACGACATCAACTACGTCTTCTCTCACGTCAACGCGCGGCCGGCCAGCGGTCTCGCGCATAACGCCGGCATGGACGTCAGCCCGGCGATCCGCGACTGTCTCGCGTTCTCCGGCGTGAACAACGACCAGAACAAGCTGTCCTGGCGATTCGTCGAAGCGGCCTCGGTCCCGTCCGGTCCTTGGCGTCGCGTCGTCACGACGCGGCAAGTCTTCTGGCCCTGACCGCGAGCTAGCTGTCCTACCCACGGACGTTGTGACGCGGCTGATTGGGGGCCGGTCTCCGACTGGCGCAGCGAGCGGTTCTTGACGTAGCTGAAGCCGTTGTCGGTCATCAGTCGCGTTGCGGTGATCC